>JAJXZV010000009.1 GCA_021779875.1 Pseudomonadota bacterium | reverse complement strand
CCGCAGCCGCCGCAGCCGCCCCGGGTGCGCTTGCCGCCGCGTCCGCTTCCGCGGCCTTGGCCTTCTTCGAGGTGGACGTCTTCCTTTCCTTGGCGGCCTTCTTCTCCTTGACCGCCTTTTGCACCCCGCCGTGACCGCTGCAGGCGCCGCGGCCCGTGGCGGTCGAGGTGGTGCCGTCCTTGCAGGTCACGGCGGCCGCCGTGTCGGCGGCGTGGCCCGGCAGAGCGAGCATGAACATCAGCACCGGCGCCGTGAGGGCGCTCGCGAACAGTCCCGTTCTCATTGAGTTTTACTCCCCGAGCAGATGGATGAGGTTCCCCGTCCCGATTGTAAACCGGGGCGGGGTCCGCCGGCACCTCCTACGGAGTCGGCCGCGGGTGGATCGGCAGCAGGGTGATCACGTTCATGGCGAACCGCGTGTGCTCGCGGCCGGACGCCGTCTCGAACAGCTTGCCGGTCACCGTGACGCGGTCGTTCTCGAGGATGTCGCTCGGGAATTCCGAGAACCCCGCGAGCTGCACGTCGTTGACCGGCAGGCACGAGAGGCTCCGCGCGGGCGAGTACAGGTACTCGGTGCGGTCGAAGCTCAGCACCGGGACCCGATCCACCCCCTCGCCGGCGGGAAAGGTGCGAAAATGCACGCGGCCCGTGAGGGTCTGCTTGAAGGGCTGCAGCCACAGGCAGCCGCCGTAGCCGGACACGCATCCCCCGAGGGCCAGGCACAGGCCGAGCGCGGCCACCCGGGTCCATCGCGCGTTCGGTCGAACGGCCTGTGACATCCTGTCTTTCATGGAGTCATTCTACTCCTAATTCGCCCGGTCAAGATCGTTGCTGGCGCCTCCGGGCGGTGCTATATGGCAGCGAAACGACAACGAGGAGTCTCCCGACGTGGAGCGAGTCTGGCTGCAAAACTATCCGCGCGGCGTGCCGGCGGACATCGATCCGGAGCAATACGCTTCCCTGCGGGACCTCATCGAGGAGGCCTTCGGCCGGTACGGGCACCTGCCCGCCTTCAGCAACCTGGGCGCGACCCTCACCTACGCGCAGCTCGACGAGCTGAGCCGCGCCTTCGCCCGCTGGCTGCAGCAGCACTCCGGGCTCGTTCCGGGCGACCGGCTCGCGCTGATGATGCCGAACGTCCTGCAGTACCCGATCGCGCTGTTCGGCGCCCTGCGCGCCGGCATGGTGGTGGTGAACACCAATCCCCTGTACACGGCCCGCGAGCTCGAGCACCAGCTGCGCGACTCGGGCGCCAAGGCGATCGTGATCGTGGAGAATTTCGCGCACGTGCTGCAGCAGGTGCTGGCGCGCACCGATCTCAAGCAGGTGCTGGTGACCGGCGTCGGCGACCTGCTCGGCATGCCGCGCGGCCTCATCGTGAACTTCGTGCTGCGGCGGGTGCGCAAGCAGGTGCCGCCCTACCGCATCCCGGGCTCGCTGTCCTTCAAGCACGCCCTGTCGCTCGGGCTCGGCGGCGCGCCCGAGCGCGTGCCGATCGGGCCCGACGACGTCGCCTTCCTGCAGTACACGGGCGGCACCACCGGCGTCTCGAAAGCCGCCGTGCTCACCCACCGCAACCTGGTGGCCAACATCCTGCAGGCGCGTGCGTGGCTCGGGCCGGCGCTGGTCCGCCCGCACGGCCGCACCGTCATCACCGCGCTGCCGCTCTACCACATCTTCTCCCTGACGGCGAACTGCCTGATGTGGACCACGATGGGTGCGCGCAACCTCCTCATCACCAATCCGCGCGATTTCGCGGGGTTCGTCAAGGAGCTGAAGAGGAACCCGTTCTTCTTCATCAGCGGCGTGAACACGCTGTTCAACGCGCTGCTGCACACCCCGGGGTTCGAATCGGTGGATTTCAGCCAGCTGCGCGTCTCGCTCGGCGGGGGGATGGCCGTGCAGCGGGTGGTCGCCGAGCGCTGGAAGGCCGTCACCGGCAACGTGCTCACCCAGGCCTGGGGCCTGACCGAGACCTCGCCGGCCGCCTGCATCAATCCGCTCGACCTCGATTTCAACGGCTCGATCGGCCTGCCGATCCCCTCGACGGACGTGTCGATCCGCGACGATGCCGGAGGCGAGCTGCCGCTCGGCCAGGCCGGCGAGATCTGCGTCTTCGGCCCGCAGGTGATGCGCGGCTACTGGAACCGGCCGGAGGAGACCGAGCAGGTGATGTTCGGCGACTGGCTGCGCACCGGGGACGTCGGCCGCATGGACCCGCAGGGGTTCGTGTACATCGAGGACCGCAAGAAGGACATGATCCTGGTGTCCGGCTTCAACGTCTATCCGAACGAGGTCGAGAGCGTGGCCGCGACCCACCCGGGGGTGCTCGAGGCCGCCGCGGTGGCGCAGCCGGACGAGAACTCGGGCGAGGTCGTGGCGCTGTTCGTGGTGCGCAAGGATCCGAATCTCTCGGCCGAGGCGCTGGTCGCTCACTGCCACACGCAGCTGACCGGGTACAAGGTGCCGAAGCACGTGTATTTCCGCCAGGAGCTGCCCAAGACCAACGTCGGCAAGATCCTGCGCCGCGCCCTGCGGGACGAGCTGCGCGCGGCCGCGGCCGCCGCCACGGCCCCTCAGCCCGGGGCGTAGCCCCGGACGGTGTCGACCAGCACGGCGACGCGCTCCGGATCGACGTCCGGTGTGATGCCGTGGCCGAGATTGAACACGTGCCCCGGGCCCGGGCCGTGGCTGTCCAAGACCTTGAGCGCCTCGGCGCGCAGCACCTCCGGCGGCGCGAACAGCGCCGACGGGTCGAGGTTGCCCTGCAGGGCCACGCCGGCGCCGACCGCCCGCCGCGCGTCGCGCAGGTCGGTGGTCCAGTCGACCCCCAGCGCGTCGCAGCCGATCGCCGCGATCCGATCGAGCCAGGCGCCGCCGCCCTTGGTGAACACGATGTTCGGCACCCGGCGCCCCTCGGCCTCGCGCGTCAGGCCCGCGACCACCTCGCCGAGGTAGCGCAGCGAGAATTCCTCGTACTGCGCCGGGGTGAGGACGCCGCCCCAGGTGTCGAACAGCATCACCGCCTGCGCCCCGGCCTCGATCTGCGCGTTCAGATAGAGCACGGTGGCCCGGGCGAGCAGGCCGAGCAGGCGGTGCAGCTCGCGCGGCGCCTCGTACATCAGGCGCTTGATGCGCCCGAAGGTCTTGCTGCCGCCGCCCTCCACCATGTAGGTGCCGACGGTCCAGGGGCTGCCGGCGAAGCCGATCAGCGGCACGCGGCCCGCGAGCTCGCGCCGGATCAGCGCCACCGCATCCACCACGTACTTGAGCTCGCGCCCCGGATCGGGGATCGGCAGCCGGTCGATGTCGGCGGCGCTCCTGACCGGACGCTCGAACCGCGGCCCTTCGCCCGCCTCGAACTGCAGGCCGAGGTTCATGGCGTGCGGCAGGGTGAGGATGTCGGAGAACAGGATGGCGGCGTCGAGCGCGAACCGGTCGATCGGCTGCAGCGTGACCTCGCAGGCGATCTGCGGCGTCGTGCACATGGTGAGGAAGTCGCCGGCGCGCGCGCGGGTGGCCCGATACTCGGGAAGGTACCGGCCCGCCTGGCGCATCAGCCAGATCGGGCGGCGCGGCGTGGGCTCGCACAGCAGCGCCCGCAGCAGCAGGTCGTTCTTCAGCGCGGGCTTCACGTCCGCTCGCCCGGGTCGAACAGCCGGCGGTGCTCGAGGATCGCGTAGCGATCGGTCATGCCCGCGATGTAGTCGGCGACCGCGCGGGCGCGGCCGGCCGAACCCTGCGCCGCCTGCAGGCGCCCCGCGGTCTCCTGGTGCTCCTCGGGCATGAGGCCGGGGTCCGCGAGGAACGCCTCGAACAGGGCGGTCACCACGCGACGCGCCTTGGCGGTCATGCGCCGCACCTTGTAATGACGGTAGACGTGCTCGCGCAGGAAGGTCTTCAGGGCCCGGTTGCTCTCCGCCATCGCCTCGCTGAAGCCGATCAACGGCCGCGGCTGCGCCCGCACCTCGTCGATGGAGCGCACCCCGGCGTCGGCGATGCGCGCCGCGGAGGCGTCGATGAGGTCGTTCACCAGCGCGCCGATCATGCGCCGCAGGATTTCGTACACCCGGCGGCGCCCGTCGAGCCGCGGGTGGTGCGCGCGCACTTCGGCTTCGAACTGCGCGAACAGCGGCACCTGCAGCAGCTGCTCGAGGTCGACCAGCCCGGCGCGCAGGCCGTCGTCGACGTCGTGGTTGTTGTACGCGATCTCGTCGGCGAAGTTCGCGAGCTGCGCTTCGAGGCCGGGCTGGCGCCGATCGATGAAGCGCTCGCCGAGTTCGCCCAGGGCGAGCGCATTGGCGTGCGAGCAGTGCTTGAGGATGCCCTCGCGGCACTCGAAGGTCAGGTTCAGCCCGTCGAAGTCCGCGTAGTGCTCCTCGAGGACGTCGACCACGCGCAGCGACTGCAGATTGTGCTCGAAGCCGCCGAAATCCATCATGCACTCGTTCAGCGCGTCCTGGCCCGCGT
>JAJXZV010000056.1 GCA_021779875.1 Pseudomonadota bacterium | reverse complement strand
TCTTATATCCTGGGGCGTCAGTACGCGCTCGACCCGTATGCGGCTTTCGAGGTCGGTCATCCCGGCACAGCGCGCAAGCTTGTCGAAGATCGTGCGGCGATAGTCCGGCAGCATCTTCGACCAGTCGTGATGCGGACGCAGATAGGGCGTGTGGACGAGGATATACAGCGCCTCGCCGCCCGGCGGCGCCACGCCCGGCTCGGTGCGCGCGGGGGCGGCGATGTAGCAGGTCGGGTCGGGCGCCGGCTCGCCCTTGTTGTAGATGAAATCGAACTCCTCCTTCGGGTCGCGGGAGAAGACGAAATCGTGATGCAGCAAATGGTCGTATGCCCGGTCGAGGCCGAGATAGAGCACCACGCCCGAACACGCGGGCTCGCGCTTCCAGCGGCGCGCGAAGGTCTGCTGCGGCGTGCCGCCGATCAGCTCGCGCATGGTGCGCACGCTGTCCATGTTCGACACGACGGCCGCGAGCGGCACGCGTTCGCCGTCCGCCAGCTCCACGCCCGACGCGCGTCCCCCCTCGACGGTGATGCGCACGACGTCGGCGCCCACGCGGAACTCGACGCCGAGGTCGGTCGCCAGCGCCGTCAGCGCCTCCGGCACGGCGCGGGTGCCGCCGATCGGATACCAAACGCCTTCGGCCGTCTGCATGTGCGCGATCCCGCACAGCACCGCCGGGGCGCCGTACGGCGAACTCCCGACATACTGCACGAAATGATCGAGCATCTGCGCCACCCGCGCATCGCGCACGCGCCGCCGGATCGTGCCGGCGACCGTGGTGCCCATGCGCAGGGCCATGATGTCGGACAGGGTCGCAAGATCCATGTTCTTGCGCATGTCGATCGTGTCGCGCAGGTCCTCGACCGACTTCCAGAAAAAGAAGCGCTCCGAGATGTCGTGCAGCCGCTCCGACAGGGCGATGAAGTCGCGATAGCCGTCGGCGTTGCCGGGACTGTAGGCGTCGAGCCCGGCCCGCATCGTCGCCACGTCCTCGCACAGGTCGAGCACGCTGCCGTCTTCGAAGAAGCAGCGCCACTGCGGATCGAGCCGGCGCAGGTCGAGCGCGTCCTCCATCCGCCGCCCGGCCTCGGCATAGATGCGCGCCAGCACGCCCGGCACCGTCATGATGGTGGGGCCCATGTCGAAGCGGAAGCCGTCCTGCTTCCACTCCGCCGCCTTGCCGCCGAGCCAGTCGTTCTTTTCGAACAGCGTGACGGGATGGCCGCGCGCGGCGAGTACGCAGGCCGCCGCGAGGCCGCCCAGTCCGCCGCCGATGACACCGATGCGGCCCATGCTCACAACGCCTCCATGATCGCCGGTTCAAGCCGCGGCGGGCGGGCCGCCATCGCAATTCCGGCAGGAATGTCCAGACCGAGATCGTCGGCCGCGAGACGCGCCGAGATGCGCGCGCTCTCGAAGATCGTCGGCAGCCCGCTGCCGGGATGGGTGCCGCCGCCCACCAGATAGACGCCGTCGATATCCTCGAACCGGTTATGCGGCCGGAACATCAGCATCTGATCGAGCGAGTGCGCGAGGTTGAACGTCGCGCCCTTGTGGATCGCCATGTCGCGCTCCCATTCAAGCGGCGTGATGACCTGCTCGAAGCGTATCCGCCGTTCGAGATCCTCGATGCCGAGGGCGGCGAGCCGGTCGAGCGCGAGACGCCGGTAGCGCGCGCGCTCGGCGGTCCAGTCCGGCCCCTCCGGCCGGTTATGCCCCACCGGGACCAGCACATACAGCGTCGAATGGCCCGGGGGCGCCAGCGTGGGATCGGTCACGCTCGCATTATGTACATAAAAGGACGGACGCCCGGGCGGCGCGCGCCCCGCCTCGATCTCCGCGATGTTGCGGCGGTAGTCATCGGCCAGCACGATCGTGTGGTGGCCGAGATTGTCGATCCGTCCCTCGATGCCGAGGTAGAGCATGAAGGTCGAGCACGAGAACGACTTGCGCGCGATACGCCGGTCGGTCCAGCGGCGGCGCGCGCTGTCGGGCACGAGCGTCGTCATCGCATGGCCGAAATCGGCGTTGATGAACAGCGCATCGTAGCGTTCCGTACGGTCCGCGAAGCGCAGCCCCCGCGCGCGTCCGCCCTCCACCAGGATTTCCTGCACCGGATCGTCGAGATGGATGCGCACGCCCATGCCGCGTGCGACCCGCGCCATGGCGTCGATCACGGCGCCGCACCCGCCGCGCGGATGCCAGATGCCGTACTCGTGCTCCATGAACGCCAGGATGGTGAACAGGCTCGGGCAGCGGAACGGCGACATTCCCAGATACTTGCTCTGGAAAGAGAACGCGAGGCGCACCCGCTCATCGCTGAAATAGCGGGCGAGGTCGCGCTCGACCGTGCTGTGCGGCCGCATCGCCGGCAGGGCACGCAGCACGGTCGGGCGGAGGTATTCCGCCACGTGCGTGAAGGGGCGCTCCAGGATCGGACGGAAGGCATCGAGCTTGGCGCGGTTGTCGGCCATGTAGCGCGGCAGGTTGGCGGCGTCGCGCGGACAGAAGGCGGCGACCGCCGCCGCGAGGCGCGCGGGATCGCCGCTCGCCGGCAGCCGTCCGCCGCCCTCGAACACCAGCTCGTACAGCGGATCGAGACGGATCAGCTCTACCTCGGCGTGCAGGTCGTGGCCGCAGGCGGCGAAGATCTCCTCCAGGATGCGCGGGTACAGAAAAAAGGTCGGCCCGATGTCGAAGCGGAACGCGCCGGCCGGGCTGTGCCCGACAAGCGTGCCTGACCGCCCGCCGATGCGTGGCAGCAGCATGGCGGCGGCCATGCCGCCGGGCCCTGCGCCGATCACACCGATCCGTCGCCGCGCTACACCCATCGAGACAGACCGGAATTGGCGAAAGTCGGCATACGCGGACGAATATCCCTCAGTGCCGACACGAAATAGGGGCGCGGCAGCGGTTGTCAGGGGGGCGAGGTATCAGGCGGACCGTCCCAGGTCCACCGCCTCCCCGACGGCCTCCCCGACGGCCGCCCCAACGGCCGCCCCCTCGGCGCTCCGCAGATCGACCACCCGCCGCGCCTTGCCCTGGCTGCGCTCGATCCCGCCCGGCGGCTCGATCACCACGGAGGCGGACAGGCCGAGCCGCTCCTTCATCGCCAGCGCCAGCGCAGCGCCGCTGGCGGAAGCCGCCGCGTCGGCCGGCCCCGCCGCCTCCCGCGCCTCGACCCGGACCGTCAGGCTGTCAAGCCGCCCCTCCCGCGTCAGGACGATCTGATAATGACCGCTCAGGCGTGGGTCGGCCAGGACCAGCTCCTCCACCTGGGTGGGGAACAGGTTGACCCCGCGCACGATCAGCATGTCGTCTGACCGCCCGGTGATCTTCTGCATCCGCCGCATGCTGCGCGCGGTCCCGGGCAGCAGGCGCGTCAGGTCGCGGGTGCGGTAGCGCACGATCGGCAGCGCCTCCTTGGTCAGCGAGGTGAACACCAGCTCGCCCGCCGCGCCGTCCGGCAGGACCGCGCCGGTCTGCGGGTCGATGATCTCCGGGTAGAAATGGTCCTCCCAGACATGCAGGCCGTCCTTGGTCTCGCGGCATTCCATGGATACGCCCGGCCCCATCACCTCCGACAGGCCGTAGATATCGACGGCGTCCATGCCGAATTCGGTCTCGATCTCGGTCCGCATCGCCTCGGTCCACGGCTCGGCGCCGAAGATGCCGACCTGCAGCCCGCTCGCGCGCGGGTCGCAGCCGGCGGCCCGGAAGGCGTCCAGCAGCGCGAGCATGTAGCTCGGCGTCACCATGATGATTTCCGGCGCGAAGTCGCGGATCAGCTGCACCTGCCGCTCGGTCTGCCCGCCGCTGACCGGGATCACCGTGCAGCCCAGCCGCTCCGCCCCGTAATGGGCGCCGAGCCCGCCGGTGAACAGGCCGTAGCCATAGGCCACGTGCACGCGCATCCCCGGCCGTCCGCCGGCGGCATGGATGGAGCGGGCGACGAGGCCGGCCCAGACGTCGATGTCGCCCTGCGTATACCCGACCACGGTCGGACGGCCGGTGGTGCCGGACGAGGCATGCAGGCGCACGATCCGCTCGCGCGGCTCGGCGAACAGGCCGAACGGATAGGTGGCACGGAAATCCGCCTTGGTCAGGAAGGGGAACCGCGCCAGATCCTCCAGCCGCCGGAAGTCGTCCGGGTGGACCCCGGCCGCGTCGAACGCCGCGCGGTAATGGGGCACGCGCTCATAGGCACGCCGCAGCGTCCAGCGCAGCCGCTCGGTCTGAAGGGCGGCGATCTCGTCGCGCGAGGCCGTCTCGATCGCATCGAGCCCCGCCCGTCCCGGCCTGGCCGCGCCGCCGCCTGTTCCTGAACCCATCGTCTCCCTCGCCGGTCTTGTTGGCGCTATCATGCCGCCGGCATGACCGACCCAAAAGGCTATTACGCCACGCTCGGGGTGGACCCCAACGCCTCCGCGGCGCTGATCCATGCGGCGTTTCGCAGCAAGGCCAAGCAGTTG
>JAJXZV010000171.1 GCA_021779875.1 Pseudomonadota bacterium | reverse complement strand
GTGCAGGTGATTCGCGAGGTGGTAGATGCCCGTGTCCTCGCGCGGGTCGCGTTCGTCGAAGATGTTGCGAACGTCGATGTCGATCGAACCGATCACCGCGCCGGTCGCCTCCAGCGCCTCGTCGCTCGGCACGTCCGGCGGCCGCGGCTCCTCGATGCTGGTGTGCTCGGTGTCGGTGAATTTCGCGGCAAAGGCCGGATCGGCGAGCGCCGCGTTGAGGGCCGCCACCGCGAGCAGCCGGCCGGCTCTGGTCAAGGTCATGAGGCGAGGCTACCGGCCGGCGGCAGCCGGCGGGAAGCGGGATTTCCCGGGGGGCGCCGCGCCGCTGCGCAGCCGCCGGGTGCGGGTGCCCGCTCAGAGCGCCGCGTTGTCGGTCTCGCCCGTGCGGATCCGCAGCACCCGGAGAATGTCCGTGACGAAGATCTTGCCGTCCCCGACCTTGCCGGTCTTCGAGGCGCCGACGATCGCCTCCAGCACCTGGTCGACCAGTTCGTTCTTCACCGCGACCTCGATGCGCGTCTTCGGCACGAAATCGACCACGTACTCCGCGCCCCGGTACAGCTCGGTGTGGCCTCGCTGCCGGCCGAAGCCCTTGACCTCGGTGACGGTCATGCCGGAAACGCCGATCTCGGAGAGCGCCGCGCGCACGTCGTCCAGTTTGAACGGCTTGATGATGGCAGTGATCAATTTCATTCGGTGACTCCGCTTGAACCGGGCGTCCTGTACCGCCTCTGGACCATCCTATTACTATTTTTGCCGGTCGGCACGGCCTCCTGCTTTCGGCGACCGGTGCGACCGGCTATAAAGGCGGCATCATTGCAATCGCTGGGACGGAAGGTCGGATCATGACGACGATGGTCATCATCGGCGGCGGGCAGGCGGGCTCACAGGCGATCGACACGCTGCGGCGCGAAGGGTTCGCCGGCCGGCTCGTGCTGATCGGCGAGGAGCCATGGCTGCCCTATCAGCGCCCGCCGCTCTCCAAGAAGTACCTGGCCGGCGAATTCGCGCTCGAACGCCTGCCCTTCCGCCATCGGGCGTTCTACGACGAGCATCGAGTCGAACTGCGGCTCGGCCGCCGGGCCGAGCGGCTCGAGGCGGCCGAGCGCCGGGTGACCCTGGACGACGGCGAGATCATCGCCTACGACCGGCTGCTGCTGTGCCTCGGCGCCGAACCGCGCCGCCTCGCCTGCCCGGGTGCGCAGCTCTCCGGCGTTCACGCCCTGCGCTCGATCGCCGACGTCGAGCGGATCCGCCCGGACCTGCGCCCCGGGGCGCGATTGGTCGTCGTGGGCGGCGGCTATATCGGACTCGAGACCGCGGCCACGGCGCGCCAGATGGGCTGCGAGGTCACGGTCCTGGAGACGGCCGACCGGCTCATGAACCGGGTGGTGGCCCCCGAGACGTCCGCGTATTTCGCCGCGGAGCACGGCCGGCACGGCATTTCGATCGTGTGCGGCGCTCGGGTGGAGCGATTCGAGGGCTCGGCCCGCGTCGACGGGGTGGTGTGCGCCGGGGGCGAGCGGCACCCAGCCGACGCCGTGATCGTCGGGGTCGGCGCCCTGCCGGTGACGCGGCTGGCCCAGGACGCGGGCCTCGCCTGCGACAATGGCATCACCGTCGACGAGTACTGCGCCACGAGCGATCCGGCGATCTTCGCCGCGGGCGACTGCGCCAACCACCCCTCGCCGCACTACGGCGTGCGCGTGCGCCTCGAATCGGTCGATAACGCGTTCGAGCAGGCCAAGGCCGCGGCCCTGAACATGCTCGACCGGCGCACCGTGCACGATCGCGTGCCCTGGTTCTGGTCCGACCAATTCGACAACAAGCTGCTGATCTGCGGCCTCTCCCAGGGGCACGACCGGCGCGTGCTGCGCGGCGAGCCCGCCGGGCGCGCGTTCAGCGTGTGCTACCTCAGGAACGGGGAGTTGATCGCCCTGGAAGCCGTGAATCACGGCAAGGACTACATGGCGGCGCGCAAGCTGATCCTAGGGCGGCTGCGCCCCGATCTCGGGCGCCTGGCGGATCCGGGCATCGAGCTGCGGGACCTCTGATGCCCGGCGTCGTGTTCATCGAGCCCGGCGGCGGACGGCACGCCGTGGCGGCGCCGGTCGGCGTCACGCTGATGGAGGCGGCACGCCAGCACGGCGTCGAAGGCATTCTGGCGCAGTGCGGCGGCGCCGGCGCCTGCGCGACCTGCCACGTGTACGTCGACCCCGCCTGGTTCGACCGGCTGCCGCCGGCCGAGGAACTCGAGACGGGCATGCTCGAAACGGCGTGGGAACCGCGCGCCAACAGCCGTCTGAGCTGCCAGGTGACCCTCACCGCCGATCTCGACGGGCTTACCGTGACCGTCCCGGCGAGGCAGCGCTGATGTTCGGGATCGCGATCCACGGCGGTGCCGGCAGCCTGCCGCGCGCGCAAATGGACGCCGAGCGCGAGCGCCGCTATCGACAAGGGCTCGAGGACGCGCTCGCCGCGGGATACGCCGTGCTCGAGTCGGGCGGCACGAGCGTGGCGGCGGTGACCCGCGCGGTGACCGTGCTCGAGGACGATCCGCAGTTCAACGCCGGCCGCGGCGCGGTGTTCACCTTCGACGGGCGCAACGAGCTCGACGCCGCGATCATGGACGGCACGTCGCTCGCGGCCGGCGCGGTGTGCGGCGTCACCCACGTCAGGAATCCGATCGAGCTGGCACGCGCCGTCATGGAGCACTCCGAGTACGTCATGCTGAGCGGTTCCGGCGCCGAGGAATTCGCGTTGAGCCGCGGCTTCACGCTGGTGCCCCGCAGCTACTTTCGCACCGAGGAGCGCTGGCGGCAGCTCGAGCGCATTCGCGGCGGGGAGGCCGGCTTGTCGCCGCTGACGATCTCGCACGTGGGCACCGTCGGCGCGGTCGCGCGCGACGCGCGCGGCGGCCTCGCGGCGGCGACCTCGACCGGCGGGATGACGGGCAAGCGATACCACCGCATCGGGGATTCGCCCATCATCGGCGCGGGGACCTATGCGGACGACCGCTCCTGCGCGGTGTCGGCCACGGGACACGGCGAGATCTTCATCCGGGCGGCCGTGGCGCACGATATCGGGGCGCGGATGCGCCACGGAGGGCGCGGCCTCGCGCGTGCCGTGCGCGAAGTGGTGCATGGGGAACTCGCGGCGCTCGGCGGCGAGGGCGGCGTGATCGCCATCGACGGCCGCGGCGAGATCGTCATGGAATTCAGGG
Source organism: Pseudomonadota bacterium (assembly GCA_021779875.1). Taxonomy (GTDB): domain Bacteria; phylum Pseudomonadota; class Gammaproteobacteria; order Steroidobacterales; family Steroidobacteraceae; genus Bog-1198. Next base: position 1,280 of record JAJXZV010000171.1, on the reverse strand, counting down.
CCGAAGGCATGTTCCGCGCGAGTCGCCGGCAGGGCGAGTCCGCGTACGTCGACATCTACGGGGCTGATCGCCCGGCGCCCTGAGCGCGCCTCTTCTGGAAGCGGCCGGTGGTGAGGGAGTGGTATTCCGATTCCATCACCACCACGCGGTTCCTGCCCTGCTCCTTCGCGGCGTACAGCGCCTCGTCGGCGAGCTGGATGAGTCCCTCGTGGGTGCGCGTCGCCGTGGGAACCGTCAATGCCGCGCCGATGCTGACCGTCAACCGGCTCGCCACGCGCGACGCCTCGTGCGCGATGTTGAGCTCCGCGACCGAACGCTGGATTCGGGTCGACACCTCGGCCACGTATTCGCGGCTGGCGTCGTGCAGGATCAGGGCGAACTCCTCGCCGCCGTACCGCGCCGCGAAGTCGAGCGGCCGCCTCGCGCACCGGGCGAGCGAGGTCGCCACGGCGCGCAGACACTCGTCGCCCGCCTGATGGCCATAGCGGTCGTTGAAATCCTTGAAGCAGTCGATGTCCACCAGGAGCACGGCGACGCGACTGCCCTCCCGGGACGCCTGCTCCCAGGTGCGCACGATGAAATCGTCGAACATGCGACGGTTCTGGATGCCGGTGAGCGCGTCCCGGGCCACCAGGTCGCGCAGCAGCCCCGCCTCCAGGAAGCGCAGCCGCCCGATCTTCTCCTGCCGGTAGACCACCGTCCCGGCGAACAGGTTGGCGACGACCAAGACCAGCGCGTCGTACCCGAATTCGCGGCCGGGCAGCTCGAGCGCCGTGCCCGCACCGAGGTAGAGGAAGACCATGGCGGCGTTGGCGCCGAGAGCCTGCTGGAAGCCCAGGCCCATCATGAAGTAGATGAAGATCGCCGCGAGCACCAGCGAGGGGAACAACATGGGCGCGCCGGCGAGAGCGGCCAGCAGATGGATGCCCACCAGGCAGACACCGAGCGCCAGAGCGGCGCCCAGCGCCATCGCCGGATAGAGCCGCTGGCGCCGGGGCGAGTAACTCGCCGCGAGCGCGGCGATCAGCGCCGGGATCATCACCAGCAGATGGATCATGCCCGGGATGCGGTTGAGCTGCGGCCCCAGCAACGGCGCCTCCGACGCCGAGAACGCGACGCACACCACCACCCCGAGACACAGATTGGCGCGGATGTGCCCGAGGTTCTCCTCGAGGTGCGCACGGCGGAATTCCGCCTCCTGCTCGCGACCGAAGGTCAGCAGGGGCGGCCGCGCATCGAGCCGGCCGATGGGCGGGCCCTGTCGTTCCGTGGCGTCATGT
>JAJXZV010000181.1 GCA_021779875.1 Pseudomonadota bacterium | reverse complement strand
GTTGGGAAACAGCACCGAGGCGGTCAGTATGACCGAGAGCGTCACGAGCACCGCGATGACGCCGCCGGTGAACACGTTGACCCTCGCGGTGTTGGCCCACGGGCCCAGCACCGCCTTGTCATTGCACAGCAGCAGCAGGAACACCGTGGCGCTGGGCAGCAGCACCCCCGCGAGCGTCTGCACCGCGTTGGTCAGCAGTCCGAGGGGCGTGCCCGGGGTCAGAACGAGCGCCGCCGAGATCGTGATGAGTCCGAAATACACGGCGTAGAACCCCTTGGCATCGCTCGGCCCCCGATGCAGCGAGTGGCGCAGCGCGAACACGTCGCCGATCGCGTAGGCGGTCGACAGCGAGACCGCGGCCGCGCCGATGATGCAGGCATCGATCAAGGCGACCGCAAAGAGCACGCCGGCGAGCCGGCCCGCGTGCCGGCCGATGCCGGCGGCGACCGCGGCGGCGTCCTTGAACTGGCCGAACTCGGGGGTGCCATGGAAGGCGGCGCTGGTGAAGGTCATCATGGCCACGGCGCCGATGATCACCAGTCCGATGCCGAGCCACAGATCGATCCGCTCGTACCGGATGAAGCGCGGCGTGATGCGCTTGTCGATCACGTAGCTCTGCTGGAAGAACAGCTGCCAGGGGGCCACGGTCGTGCCCACGATCGCGATGATCAGCAGCATGACGTCGGTCAAGGGGGCGTTCGCCGGCAATCCGGGCACGAAGAAATCGTGCGCGATCCGGCCGTAGTCCGGATGGAGCATGAAGAACACCGGTACCAACAGGAGGCTGCCGAACACGAGCGCGAGCGCGAATCGCTCGAAGCGCCGGAAGTCCCCGGTGCTCGCCACGGCCATCAGGATGACCGCGGACGCCACGATGCCCCACATCTTCGGGATTCCGAGATAGTCGAAGCCGAAGGTCAGGCCGATGAACTCCGTGACGATGGTGAGGGCGTTCAATATGAACAGATCGATCACGCTGAAGGCGCCCCAGAACTTCCCGAACCGTTCGAGGATCAGGCGCGCGTGGCCGACTCCCGTCACCGCGCCGAGCCGCAGCACCATCTCCTGGTTGACGTACAGCACCGGGACCAGCAGGAGCAGCGTCCACAGCAGGGTCGTGCCGTAGTTCTGTCCCGCCTGCGTGTAGGTTCCGAAGGCGCCGGCATCGTTGTCGCCGACCATCACGATCAGTCCCGGACCGAGGATCGCCAGCAAGGTTCGCAGGCGCGGCCACCAGCCGTCACGGGGACCCACGTCGTTGCGGCGTATGGTGCCGAAGCCGCCGCGAATGTCTCCCACGTGCTCGCTGTCGAGCTGTGCACCGCCGCCGATCGGCGCCGCAGGCCGCACTCCGTTCGTTTGCATGATTGGGATTTCCTGGGTCGATTCGGGTCAGAACTGGGCGTGCAGCCGCGCCGCGACGACCGATACCGGTCCGCGGTCGGCGTTGTACGCCGGGTTGTCGATTCTCTGGAAGTCGAGCGTGAGGTTCGCGTGCGCCGTCAGGCCGACCTCGTAGTACGCTTCCACGATGTGCTCGTTCGCCGGGTGCGGCAGCCTGCCGTCGCCGACGAGGATGCCGAGGCCACCGGCGTTCAGGTAGCGTTCCCGGGCGGCGGAGATGCCGTTGTCCATGGCGGCGACGCCGACGGTGTCCCCCGCCCGGCGCCAGCGGCTGCCCTTGAGCGACAGGCCGGCGGCGACCGTCCGATCCATGTCCGTGAATTCATATGCCTCGACGTTGCCGGCGGCCTTGCCCGCCCGCGCGAACAGGCCGAGATCCGACGCGATCTGCTGCTCGAGATCGGCGCTCACGCCGAGGCGGCTGCGGTATTGCCTCACCGCCGCGATGTCCACCGGTCCGCCCGTCGCCTGCGCCACCTCGACGGCGGAGTTCAACAAACCCATGCGTCCGCGGCTGTCGTAGGCGGTGACCAGGACCCGGCCGGGCTGATCCAGCAGTTCGTGCCGCTTCTCCACCTCGGTGACCAGCTGGAACTCGTGGCCCCCGGGGTCCAGGTGCGGGCTGTTCGGGACGGTCGACAAATCGAACACCCCGGCACGCAGCGTCCAGCTGCCCCGATACCACTCGGCGGCGGCGCCCACGGTGAAGCCCCAGGCGTCGGCGGCATAGTCGAACGTGCCCGCATCGATGGCCGACCAGTTGAGGAAGTCGGCGCGCGGATCGTGCGCGTACCGATTGGTGTCGAAGACGTCGGTCACGGCGAACTTGCCGACGGTGAAGACCAGGCGGTCGGCGCTCACGGAGCCCGCGAGTTGCAGGGCGTCGGACTCGACCGGCCGCTCATCGCCGCCCAGACCCACGGTCTGGCGCACGAAGGCGCGGGGCACCCGCAGATACGGCAGGCTCTTGCCGACCTTGTACGCTTCGCCGCTCGGGAAGCCGGCGACGCCCAGGGTGTTGTCGAGGCCGAAGCCCTGGTCGATCTCCGGCGAGATCCAGCCCTCGGCGCCCGGCCACAGGCGCGCGCCGAGGAACAGCGTCGCGTCCAGGGTCTCCCGCGCGGTGCCGGGCGACAGGCTGTTCGGACCCGCATAGGGGGCATGGAAGGCGTCGGCGGCCTGCTCGACGAAGGTCATCTGCCCGTGCACGGCGTAACCCTCGGCCGGCTCGGCCCCGAGGGCGGTTTCTTCGGCGAGGGCCGCACGCGGCTGCGCCGCCAGGCACTGGATGCCGAGCGCCAGCGCGTAGGCGCCGATGGGTCGCGAGGAATTTCCGAAAATCGCCGTCATCTCACAAGGCTCCAGCGGACAATCGAGCGGGGAGGCTCGAGCCCGGGAGCGACGGCTGCGGCGACTCAGCCGTTCAACGCCGAGTGTCCGTCAACGAATCGCCTCCAGGCCCGGAATCGAGCGGGCGGCGTGCGTCATCGGGTCACCCGCGGGTGTCGGTGCGCATCGCCCGTCGGCGGCACTAGGGTGCGGGTCCATGAATGGAATGATCTCCGTGCTTGCGGCATCTCGTCGGGCGGGCGCAAGATACCCTACCAGGGTATGCTACGGCAAGAGGAGTTTTGCGCCATGGGGCACGTCGCCGACGAGAAGGTAAAGCTGCTGAACCGCGTCAAGCGGCTGCGTGGTCAGATCGAGGCCATCCAACGCGCGGTCGAAGCCGGGGACGAGTGCGCCGACGTGCTGCAGCAGGCCACGGCGTGCCGCGGCGCATTGGACGGCTTCATCGCCGAGATCATCGAGGACCACATCCGCGAACACATGGTCGATCCGAAGGCGGCGCGCGACGCGCCCCGGGTCCAGGCGGCCGAGGAGTTGATCGAGATCGTGCATCAATATTTGAAGCGGTAGGTCCGGACGATCCATGCCCGAACGGCCGGTGCATCGAGCTAACGCTGGATCGAACGCAGATATTCGACCAGAAGGGTGATCATGTGGTCCGCCCGGCGCCCGCTCTGCGCCTCGTCGGCCGTGGCCGTGCGAAAAGCCTCGCCCCACACGGGCATGTCGCGGGTCCCGTGCGGCGGCCGCGTTTCCCGGCCGTCGATGATCCGGCGCACCTGATCGGCGGGGAATCGACCGCCGTGGCGGATCGCGATCCGGGTGAGATCGGGCACTTCGACCTTCAGGCTGGATGCGACCGGACCGTCGCCAAAACCGTCGGCGCCGTGGCAGCTCGCGCAGTATGCCCGGTACAGATGCGCCCCGTCGTAGCGGCCGAGATCCTCGGCCCGCGCGCTCGTGCCCGCCAATGCGGCCAAGCCGATCAGCCACCACGTGGAGCTCGACCACCCAGGGTTCGGGCGGGCAGGACGGTTTCGTGCCGACTTCATGGGATCGCTCACCTCCGGAGCGATGATCTCACAGTCCGCTACTGCGATGGCGGGATCGACACCATGGCGATCGTTCGGTGGCCCAGTCGGACGTCGGGTGCGGGGTCGTCGATCTGCACGTAGAAATGGCGAACCTCCCGCCGAGTCGAATCGAAGACGACGGGGATGAGCAGGGTCAGGCTGCGCACGCCGGGCGCCATCTGGGCCGGCCGGTCGGTGAATTCCACGAAATCCCGGCCGGGCTTGGCGGTTCCCGACTCCGTCCGCCACACGAAGTGAACGGTACCGCTCAGATTGCCGCGGCGCAGGACCACGATCTCCGCGAAGGCGCCGGCCCGCGGAATCTCGACCATGCTCGATGCCAGTTCGACGAGAGCCCGCGCCGCACCGGTCGCCGGAGGGCCGGTCCCGGCGGCGGCGTGTACGGGCGGGGATTTTCGCGGCCGAACCGCGGCGGCCGGCGACGCAGCAGTCGGCGGCGCCGTGGCGCCGCGTGCCGTTTCGGAGTGCCCGCCCGCGGTCGTGGCCGCCGGGGTGCCCGCAGGCGCGACGACGGCCTGCGGCCGATGACGGTGCCCGCCGATCAATGCCCATAGGCCGACCGCGAAGAGAATCACGGCGACCAGCGCCGCCGCGAGGGGTGCTCGGGCCGATGATGGCGGCCGCACCGGGGGTGGCGCTCGGGCAGGCGGCGGCGCCTGCGCAGCGGCCGG
>JAJXZV010000221.1 GCA_021779875.1 Pseudomonadota bacterium | reverse complement strand
CCGCCAGGCCGAGCGCATGAACGCCATCGTGCGCGATCTGCTCGAGCTCTCGCGGCTCGAGGAGACCGACGAGCGCGCCGGCGGCGAGCCGCTCGATGTGGCGGGCCTCATTGCGCTGCTGCGCCGCGACGTCCTCGCCCGGCCCGTGCATCCGCGCGAGGTGCGCCTGCTCATCGATTCGGACGCGGCGCTGATCGGCAAGGAGTCCGAGATCCACTCGGCGTTCGCCAACCTGGTCGACAATGCGGCCAAGTACACCCCGCCCGAGGGCTCGATCGAGATGCGCTGGTGGAGCGACATCGAGGGCGGGCATTTCGCCGTGACCGACACCGGCATCGGCATTCCGGCCGAGCACATTCCGCGGCTCACCGAGCGCTTCTACCGGGTCGACCCGGGGCGCTCGCGCGCCACCGGCGGCTCGGGGCTCGGCCTGGCCATCGTCAAGCACGTCCTGCAGCGCCACGGAGCGGAGCTGGAGATCGAGAGCACGCCGGGCAAGGGCAGCACCTTCACCTGCCATTTCCCGCCCGAGCGAGTGCTGCTGCCGGAGGCGGCACGCTCGAGCGGCTAAGCGCCAGTCCTTGGGCTATCATCGCGGACACCCGCAGAGGTGCTGACCGATGGAAACCGCTGACCTGACCCATCACATCTCCCGCCGCTTCAACGAAGACCTCGAGCGCGTGCGCAGCAAGGTGCTCGCGATGGGCGGGTTCGTGGAGCAGCAGATCCACAAGGCCATCAACGCGCTGCTCGAGGGCGACAGCTCCCTCGGCGAGGCTGTGGCGCTCGCCGATCACCAGGTGAACAACATGGAGGTGTCGATCGACGAGGAGTGCAGCCGCATCCTCGCCACGCGCGCCCCGGCGGCGGGCGACCTGCGCGTGATCGTCGCCATCATCAAGACCATCACCGACCTGGAGCGCATGGGGGACGAGGGCGAGAAGATCGGCTACATCGCCTCGCGGCTCGCGACCATGGAGCGCCCCGCCGACAAGTACCGGGAGGTCAAGCACCTCGGCCGCCAGGTGGCGCAGATGGTCCACGATGCGCTCGACGCCTTCGCCCGCATGGACTCGCAGGCGGCGCTCAAGACCGCCCGCGAGGACAAGATGGTCGACGAGGAGTACGAGGCGATCCAGCGCCAGTGCATGACCTTCATGATGGAGGATCCGCGCACCATCCGGCGCGCGCTCGAGATCATGTGGATCGTGCGCGCCCTGGAGCGCATCGGCGACCACGCGAAGAACATCTGCGAGTACGTGATCTACATGGTCCACGGCAAGGACATCCGGCACACCTCGCTCGAGGACGTGGCCAAGCAGATCGACGCCGCGCACGCGCTGCCGCGCCGCTGATGACGCCGCGGACCGTGAATCTGCTCGGTGCGCTCGCGTGCGCGGCGCTGCTCGCGTTCGCCTACTACGCGCAGGTCGTGCTGCGCCTCGAGCCCTGCCCCTTGTGCATCTTCCAGCGAGTCGGCGTGTTCGCCCTGGGCGCGGTGTTCGCGGCCGCGGCGCTGCACGGCCCGCGCGGCTGGGGCCGGCGCGTGTACGCGGTGCTGATCGGCGCCGCGGCGCTCGCGACCGCGGGGGTCGCGGTCCGCCACCTGTACATCCAGAGCCTGCCGCCGGGCACCGTGGCCGCCTGCGGCGCCTCGCTCGACTTCATGCTGAAGGTCTTTCCGCTGACCGAGGTGCTGGTGAAGGTGCTGTCGGGGTCGGGCGAATGCGCCAAGGTCGGCTGGCGGCTGCTGGGCTTGTCCATGCCCGCCTGGGTGCTGATCGCGGCGCTCGGCCTCGGCGCCGCCGGCGTCTGGGCGAACGTGCGCCGCGGATCCGCGCGGCGCGGGTCCGTGCGCTTCTGATGTCGGCCGCGCTCGAGCTGACCCAGGCGCTGATCGCCCGCGCCTCGGTGAGTCCGCAGGACGGGGGGTGCCAGGCGCTCATGATCGAGCGGCTGCGGGCCATCGGCTTCGCCGTCGAGGACCTGCGCTTCGGACCGGTCGAGAATTTCTGGGCGACGCGCGGTACGGACGGGCCGGTGCTGTGTTTCGCGGGGCACACCGACGTGGTGCCGGCCGGTGCGCTCGACGAGTGGGCGAGCGACCCGTTCGTGCCGGCGATCCGCGGCGGGATGCTGTACGGCCGCGGCGCCGCCGACATGAAGAGCGGCCTCGCCGCGATGATCACCGCCTGCGAGGCCTTCGTCGCGCGCCATCCGGATCACCGCGGCCGCATCGCGTTCCTGATCACGAGCGACGAGGAGGGGCCGTCCGTGGACGGCACCCGCCGCGTGGTCGAGGTGTTGAAGGCGCGCGGCGAGCGCATCGACTGGTGCCTGGTGGGCGAGCCGTCGAGCGAGCAGGTGCTCGGCGACACCATCAAGATCGGGCGGCGCGGCAGCCTCAGCGGGCGCCTCACCGTGCACGGGACCCAGGGACACATCGCCTATCCGCAGCTGGCGGACAATCCGGTGCACGCGCTCGCGCCGGCGCTCGCGGAGCTGGTCGCGCGCACCTGGGACCGCGGCAACGAGCACTTCCAGCCGACCAGTTTCCAGGTATCGAACATCTCGGCCGGCACGGGCGCGCCGAACGTCATACCCGGGGAGCTGCGGGCGCGGTTCAACCTGCGTTTCTCGACCGAGCAGAGCGTCGAGTCCCTGCAGGCCACGGTCGAGTCGATCCTGCGCCGGCACGGCGTCAAGCACACGCTCGAGTGGTTCGTCTCCGGATACCCGTTCCTGACGGCTCCCGGGGTGATGACCGAGGCGCTGTCGCGCGTGGTGAGCGCGGAGCTCGGCGTGCAGCCGAAGCTCTCCACCGGCGGCGGCACCTCCGACGGCCGCTTCATCGCGCCGATGGGCGCGCAGGTGATCGAGTTCGGCGTGGTCAACGCCACGATCCACAAGATCGACGAGTGCGTGCGGGTGGCCGACATCGAGCGGCTCGAGCGCGTGTATTACCGCTTGCTCGAGGCGTTGCTGACCGGCTGACCCCGCGCGCCCCGCGAGAGGCGGCGCGGCTACTTGACGGTGCAGGCGCTACTTGACGGTGTAGCCGCGGCCTTCCAGGCAGGCCGCCTGCGCCCGGCGGTAATCGAACCGCTTCTGCGGCGTGGCCGTCGCCGAATAGCCCTGGGTGGGATCGAAGCCGCTCTGGCCCACCGCCCAGTGGTGGCATTCGTAGCGGTCCGTGGACAGTTGCTGGTCGTTCTGGCCGTTCTTCGGGTAGACCATCAGGTCGCCCGCGGGGGCGCCGCCCTGCGCCGGCGTGCCGCCGCCGTCGGCCGGCTGATCCGCCTCCTGTTCGCCCTCGGACGCGCCGCCCGCTTCGTTCGCGACCTCCTGCGGCGGCGTGACCGTCTCGTACTGGCCGACGTCGCCGTTCCAGGTGTAGAAGGTGTCGTCGGCGTAGTAGTACGGCACCCCGTTCGCCCAGTAGGTGGAGTAGTACAGCGGCAGGGTGTCGAAATACAGCCCCACCCCGAGCCCGCCCCAGCCCCAGGGGTAGCCCCAGCCGCCCCAGCCGTAGCCGGCGTAACCGCCGTAGCCGCCGCGCCACCCGTAGCCGTAGCCGCCATAGCCGCCGTAGCCGCCGCGCCACCCGTAGCCGCCGTATCCTCCGTAGCCGCCGCGATAGCCGCCGCGGTAGCCGCCATAGCCGCCGTGACGGCCGCCGAAGTGCCCGCCGCCCCCATGGCCGCCGCCGAAGTGCCCGCCGCCCCCATGGCCGCCGCCGCCGCCTCCGCCGCCACCGCCGCCTCCGGGTCCTTGAGCCAACGCCTGGCCGGCGCCGAACGCCAGCGCGGCGCAGGCGATCAAGGCCCCCATCGTGGTCGTACGCAAGCGGTTCATGACGGCACCCGTGGTATGCATCGTTCGATGATGAATGAGACTAAAAAAAAGGCGCGGGGTTCAACCGTGCCGGTCACATTATCACCAAAGGCGTTGACAATGGCGCCGCGCAGCCGAATTCTTGTGGTTTTTCCGATGGGTCTTAATGCGACCTTAAGGAAGATCTAATTAGATCGGTATGTAGTCTCGCGGTGGAGGGATCAACAGCGTGCGGATCTTGATTGTCGAGGATGACCGCAAGCTCGCCGAGTTCATCGCGCGCGGGCTGCGCGCCGAGCGTTTCGCCGTCGACATCGTCGGCAACGGGCGCGAAGGGGAGAGCTACATCGAGTCCTTCGAGTACGACCTGCTGGTGCTCGACTTGATGCTGCCCCAGCTGAGCGGCTCGGAACTGCTGCGCCGGGTGCGCCGCGCGCGGCCGCAGCTGCCCGTGATCGTGGTCACGGCGCGCGACGAGATCGAGGACAAGGTCGCGCACTTCGAGGCCGGCGCCGACGACTATCTCACCAAGCCCTTCGACTTCGCGGAATTGCTGGTGCGCGTCAAAGCGCTGCTGCGCCGTACCCCGGCGGAGCGCACCGACGTGCTGCGCATCGCCGACCTCGAATTGAACCGGCTGACCCAGCAGGTCCGCCGGGCCGGCCAGCGCATCGACCTCACCGCCAAGGAGTAC
>JAJXZV010000192.1 GCA_021779875.1 Pseudomonadota bacterium | reverse complement strand
GCGGCCCGGACCACGGCGTTGGGGAACGCGCGCCGGCCGTCCTGCACCAGCCCGCCGACGTGATCGCCGTGCATGTGGGTGATGTAGATCTCGTCGATCTGCTCGGGGCGGAAGCCCGCCGCCTGCAGATTGACGAGCAGCTTGCCGAGGGTCGGTCCGAACAGGACGCCGGCGCCGCTGTCGATCAGCACGAGCTTCGAGCCAGTGTTGATCAGGAAGGAGTTCACCGCGGCCTCCACCGGCGCCGACAGGAAGGCCCGGTCGAGCGCCGCCTTCAGGTGCTCCGGCGTGATGCCGACCAGGAGCTTCTCGACCGGCATCTGGAAGGTCCCGTCGGACAGGGCCGTCACCTCCCAATCGCCGAGCATCATCCGGTAATACCCGGGCGCCTGGGTCTTCTGCAGGGGTGCGCCCGCCAGGCTGCCGCCGCCGGCCAGCAGGACGGCTGCGAGACCCGCGACGAGAGTGAGTATTCGATGCTTCGCGCTCATGGACATCCTCGTGAAGGTGGGGTGGTCGGCGCCCGCGGCGGGCGCACGCGCTAGTGTACGCGATCGTGGGCTCGCACCTCGCCCATGCGCCCCGCCTCGCGCGCTTTACGCGCCCAGGCCCATTCCATTAGGCTAGCGCCATGGCACTCACCGTCAAACAGTTGATCGACGCCGCGAACGCCGCCGTGCCGAAGATCTCCCCCGAGCAGGCGCGCGAGTTCATGGACCGCGGCAACGCCCTGGTGGTCGACGTACGCGACGCCCCGGAGGTGGAGAAGAGCGGCAAGATCGCGGGCGCCGTGCACGTCTCGCGCGGCATGCTGGAGTTCCGCGCCGATCCCGAATCACCCTACCACGACAAGAACTTCACCAAGACCAAGACCGTCATCGTGTATTGCGCCTCGGGCGGACGCGCGGCGCTCGCCGGCAAGCTGCTCAAGGACTTCGGCTATCCCGAGGTCTACAACCTCGGCAGCTTCAAGGTGTGGGCCGATGCGGACGGCGCCGTGGACCGGCCGATCGAGCCCGGCATGTGACCGCGCGGCCGCGGGGCCTCAGGCGCCCCGCAGCCGGGACCCATCGGGTCAGAGTTTGCTTCGCGCCTCGTGCAGCAGCTTCTTCAGCCGCGCGAACAGGCCGGAATCGGACGATCCCCCGTTCAGCTTGTCCTGGACCGCTGCCAATTCCTGCTTCACGTCCTTGTATTCACCGTAGCCGAGGAGCTTGCCGACCTCGAGCTGCCGCCGCGCCTGGTTCACGAGATCGAGCGCCTGCGGGCGATTCTTGACCGGATCGGCCTTGATCAATGCCTCGGCTTCCTGCACGTCGGCCTCCGCCTTCAGCGGCGGCAGCGGGATGACCCTCTCCGTGGTGACGATCGAGGTCAGGGTGTTCGCGAGCAAGCGGGCGGCATCATCTCCCTTGCCGGCCTGGATCTGCTGCGTGGCCTGCTTGATCGCGGCCGGGTAGGTGTCCATCGGCAGCGATTCGGTCGTGATCCGGATCTCGCTGGTCAGCGGCTGCAGCAGGCTCTTGGCCGCCTGGACGTTGCCCTTGGAGAGCTGCTCCTTCGCGTCGGTCAGCGCCTTGCCCACGGATTTGGGTCCCGACTCCAGATCGCGCGTGGTCGCGCGCACCGAAATCGGCACCCGCTTCATCGCCGGGTCGCGCGCCAGCACCACGTCGAGCTTGCCGGACGCGTCCGCCAGCGCCTTGTAGGCGATGTCCTGATCGCCGTGCTCGAGGCCCACGATGGCGAGCAGCATGTCCTCGTTGGCCGTCATGGCCTCGCGAACCAGTGCCTGACGCTCCTTCACCAGGGCCGCGGCGGCCTCCTGGTTGACGTTGTCCCGCTCCTGCGGCGATCCCGCCACCGCGTCGGGCGCCTGGGACGGATCGGCGGCCAGCGCCGGGTCCGTCGCCGTGGCGAGCAGGAACAGTCCGATGAATCCTCGCAGGAGAACGTGCCGATCGATCGTCATGATGCGGTCCTTCTAGGTCGAAAATTCGGTGCGATCATTCGCGCCATGGATTCTCCCGGCCGCGCATTGAGATCACATTAAAACTCCGGCGCTCGAACCCCATCCGCACCATAATGAGCCGATGGCTGGCATGACCGAAATCGCGCGGGCGGCGTCCGCGGCGCGCGCAATGGCATCTTGAGCGACGCACGGGGCTTTCGACCGGACATCGAGGGCCTTCGCACGCTCGCCGTGGGCGCCGTCCTCGCCCAATGGGCGTTCCCGGAAATCCCGCTCGGCGGCTGGGCGGGCTTCGACGTCTTGTTCGTTATCTGCGGATTCCTGACCTCCGCGCATCTGCTCGAGGACCTGGAGCGCGGCGCGTTCCGCTTCCGTGAATTCTACGCACGGCGCGTTCGACGGCTGTTCCCGCCGCTGCTCGCCGTGCTGTCGCTCAGTCTCCTGTGCGGCTGGTCGATCCTGTTCGCCGACGAGTTCAGCCGCCTGGGCCGGCAGGTCGCGGGCGGCGCCTTGTTCGCCGAGAATCTGTACCTGCGCGCGCAGATCGACCATTTCGACGCGAAGTCCGCCGCCCTGCCCCTGATGCATCTGTGGAGCCTCGGTTTGCTCGCCCAGTTCTATCTGGTCTGGCCGGCGCTGGTCGTGCTGGCCGTGCGCCGGCGTTGGCGCCTCGATGCGCTGATCGCCGCCATCGCGATTCCCTCGTTCGCGCTCTACCTGATCGAGGGCCGCCTCGATCCGCGCGCCGCGTTCTATCTGCCGCTGCCGAGGGCGTGGGAGCCGATGCTCGGCGCCGGATTGGCCGCCGCTTGGGCCGCCGGCGCAGTGCCCGCCCGGTGGCGCGAGTGGCGATCGATCGCGGGCCTCGGCCTGATCCTCGCGGGACTCGCCACGACCGCCGTCGCGGCCGGCGCGCTGGGAGCGGCGCTCATCATTTCGGGCGGCTCCGATGCGTGGCTCAATCGGCGGGTATTCGGCGCGGGCTGGCTGACCCGGTGCGGGCGGCACGGTTATCCGCTGTACCTGTGGCTGTGGCCGGTACTGGCGTTCGCGTATATCGCGAACGATGGGCCTCTGCCGATGGCGGCGCGAGTCGCCGCGCTCGCGGCGGCGGTCCTGCTGGCGTGGACGAGCCGGCCGCTGATGCAGGCGCCGATCCGAGTCCCGGCGCTCGCGGCCCTCATGGGGGTCGTCGCCCTCGCCGGCGTGCTCGCCGATCACCGCGTCCTGACGGTTCCCGTCAAGAACTCCGACATCGACGCCATGATGTCGCAGCCCGACGTGTGGCGATACCTCGAGGACCGGGGCAACAGCCGCGAAATCAAACCGGGCGTCTTCGAACTCGACGGCGTGCCCGGCAGCGTCACCCTGCTGCTGGGCGACTCGCACGTCGCCCAGTACAGCCCGCGGCTCGGACGCGTGCTCGCCCGGGACTCGTCCGCGTCGAACACGGCGATCTTCGCCGTGAGCGGCGGCTGCGTACCGATTCCCGGCGTCTTCGAGGACACGCCGGTCCATCGCGAGTGTCCGCACGTCCGGGAGACCGCCCTCGATCTGGCGTCGCGGCCGGACGTCAAGACGGTGGTGATCGGCGCGGCCTGGAACACCTACTTCATCCAGCAGACCGGACCGAAGGTCCGGTCGGACGACTACGAATACTATTATCTACAGGACGGTCAGAGGTATTCCTTCCGCTCCGGGCCCGGCGCACAGCTCGCGATGCGCGGACTGGAGCGCCTGCTCGGCACGCTCGCCGCGACCAAGACGGTGTTTCTGCTGCTCGACAATCCCCTGGGGCACCGCTTCGATCCATCCACGTTCCTCGCCCGCGATCACATGGCGCGGTCCATCGCGATCGAACGGACGGACCCCGCGGCGGCCATTCCGGCCGCGCAGCGGCTGCTGCGCGAGCAGTTGCTGACGCTGGCCGCTCGAATCCACGTGCGCGTCCTGGACCCCGACGCCACCATGTGCCGCAGCGGCCGCTGCGCCAGGCTGATGAGCGACGGGGTGCCGATCTACCTCGATGCCGGCCACTTGAGCACCACATGGGTGCTGCGCCATGCGGACTTCATGGACCAGGTGCTGGCGCCGCTGCGCCGCTGACGGCCCACCCGGTCGCGGCGGGCTGCCCCGGCGATGGCTTCACCGGTTCGTCCGGCCTATCCACGCCTCGAGCGGCTCGATCCACGCGGGCAGCGGCTGGAAGAACGCCCCATGGGCCTTGCCCGTCGAGATGGACAGCTCCTCGAACGACGCGAGGTGACTACGCCGTGCGAGCTTCGCGCACGATCCCATGGAATCCGAGGTCTCGTAGATCGACAGGAGGTTGCCGCCCAGCACCAGCGGCGGATCGGCCCGCACGTCCCCGTCGCTGCAGATCGCGAGGATCGCGGTGTTGAGTCCTTGGGCGGCGAAGTGGCTGGACGCATACGCCGTGATCTCGCCGCCCCGCGAGAACCCGACCAAGGTGATCCGGCCCGGCTTCACCCCCGCATCGAGCAGCCGCCGGACTCCCGCTTCCAGTTGCCGCACGTGCTCCTCGAAGGCCACGTTCTTCGGCCGCT
>JAJXZV010000045.1 GCA_021779875.1 Pseudomonadota bacterium | reverse complement strand
CGCGCGAAATTGGGGCCCACCGCGCAGCCGGCGACGCCGAACGCCAGCAGCAAGCCGGCGCAGCCGGCGCGGACCTGCGAGCGGCGGGCCGGCGGGTACTCAGGTCGAGGGCGCATCGTGCATCTCCGGGGTGGGGGCGGCGGCGGGGGTGTCGGTGTCGGTCACGAGGCGCCGGCCGATCTTGCGGGCCAGCCAGCGCTCCAGGTCGTCGATCCAGGTGAACGCGGCCGGCACCATCACCAGGGTGAGTCCGGTCGAGGTCACGAGGCCACCGATCACCGCGATGGCCATCTGCCCCTGGAACGAGGCGCCGCCCGCGACACCGAGGGCGACCGGCAGCATGCCGGCGATCATCGCCACCGAGGTCATGACGATGGGGCGCGCGCGCTTGTGGCCGGCCTCGAGCAGCGCGGTCATGCGGTCCTTGCCGGCGCGGATCTCCTCGATGGCGAATTCGACCAGCAGGATGGAGTTCTTCGCGACGATGCCCATCAGCATGAGGATCCCGAGCACCGTGGACAGCGAGAACGGACTGTGGGTGACCAGCAGGGCGAGCAGCGCGCCGCCGATCGACAGCGGCAGCGCGGACAGGATGGTGAGGGGCTGGAAGACGCGGGCGAACAGCAGCACCAGGACCGCGAACACCAGCATGACGCCGGCCACCATCGCGAGCACGAAGCTCGTGAACAGCTCCTGCATGTACTGCGCGGCGCCGATCTCGACGATCTGCACGCCCGGCGGCAGGTGCTTGTAGATCGGCAGCGCCCGGATCTTGTCGAGGGCGGTGCCGAGCTCGGCGTGGTTCAGGTCCGCCTCGAGCGAGATGCGGCGCATCTGGTTGTAGCGCCGGACGCGCGAGGGTCCCTGGCCGAAACCCACGTCCGCGACGGCCTTGAGCGGCACCGTCACCCCGCCGGCGGCCCGCACGGGCAGGTTCTCGAGGGTCGACAAGTTGGTGCGCGCGGACTCGATCAGGCTGACGCGGATGGGGATCTGGCGGTCCGGCAGCGAGAACTTGGCTTCGTTCTGCGGCAGGTCCCCGAGGGTCGCCAGGCGCACCGCCTCGCCGATGCTCGAGACGGTGACGCCGAGCTGCGCCGCCTCGTCGAGACGCGGCCGCACCACGAGCTCGGGCCGCGCCATGTCGCCGTTGATGCGCGGGTCGCGCAGTTCCTTGAGCGTGCGCATCTGGTCGATGGCCTCGTGCGCGGTGCGCTCGACCAGTTCGGGATCGCTGCCGACGACGTACAACGTGAGGTCGCGGCCGTTGCCGTCGGACTGGCTCTGGAACTGCACCCGCGCATCGGGGATCACGCGCAGCTCCTTGATTATCTCGGCCTCCCACTGCTTCTGGCTGAGCTTGCGCTCGCCGGGCGGCACGAGCTGGATGAACAGATTGGCCGAACGCACCTCGCCGC
This sequence comes from Pseudomonadota bacterium, assembly GCA_021779875.1. Lineage (GTDB taxonomy): Bacteria > Pseudomonadota > Gammaproteobacteria > Steroidobacterales > Steroidobacteraceae > Bog-1198. The sequence continues at coordinate 3,124 of JAJXZV010000045.1, read as the reverse complement.
TCTCGTCCTCGCCGATCGACTCGACCACGTTGCGAACCTCGGGGTGCCTGCGCAGGATCTCGGAGGCCTGCGCCGAGACCGCCGCGGTCTGACGGAGCAGCACGCCCGGCGGCAGCTCGACCATGAGCGTCGAGGAGGACATGTCCCCCTCCGGGGTGAACGTCTTCGGGATGAAGGCGAAGCCGGCCACCGACAGCACGAACACCGTGAGACCGATGATCAGCGTCTTGCCCCGATGATCGACCGACCAGCGCAGGGCGCGCAGGTACCACTCCATGACGGGGCCGTCGGCGCTGCGCAGACCCTCGTGGGGCTTGAGCGTGTAGGCGGCCATCAAGGGGCTGATGAGGCGCGCCACCAGCAGCGACATGAAGACCGCGATGGCCACGGTGAAGCCGAACTGGATGAAGAACTGGCCTACGAGGCCGCCCAGGAAGCTCACCGGCAGGAACACCGCGATGATGCTGGCCGAGCAGGCCACCACCGCCAGGCCGATCTCGTCGGCCGCGTCCATGGCCGCGCGGTAGGCGCTCTTGCCCATCTTCATGTGCCGCGTGATGTTCTCCACCTCGACGATGGCGTCGTCGACCAGCACGCCGGTGATCAGCGAGAGGGCCAGCAAGGTCATCTGGTTGAGGGTGAACCCCAGCCATTGCATGAACGCGAAGGTGGGCAATGCGGCGAGCGGGATGGCGAGCGCCGAGATGGCGGTGGCGCGCCAGTCGCGCAAAAACACGTACACGATCACCACCGCGAGCACGGCGCCCTCGATCAGCGCCTCGATCGAGGAGCGGTAGGAGCGCTGCGTGAAGTCCACCGTGGTGAACACCTGCTTGAGCGTGATCCCGGGCGCCGCCTGGGTGATCTTGCCGAGTTCGTCCTCGATCCGATGAAGCGTGGTGACGTCGGAGGCGCCCTTGGCCTTGTACACGGCGAACGTGGTCGCCGGGCGGCCGTCGAGGCGGGAGATGCTGCGCACCTCCTGGATGCCGTCGCGCACCTCTGCGAGGTCGCCGAGCCGGGCGACGCGCCCGCCCGGCAGCGTGATCCGCAGGTCCGCGAGCTGCGTGGCGCTGTGCGCGCCGCCCAGCACCCGGATGGACTGCTCGGCGCCGCCGACCTGCGCGCGTCCGCCCGCGGCGTCCAGGTTCGTCTGGCGCAGCTGCTGGTTGACCTCGCCCGCGGTGATGCCGAAGGACTGCATGCGCGCCGGGTCGAGATCGATCCGGATCTCACGGCTGACGCCGCCCGAGCGGGTGACCTGCGCCACCCCGGCGACCGCCAGGAGGCGCTTGGTGATGGTGTCGTCGACGAACCAGGACAGCTGCTCCTCGCTCATGGCGCTGCTGCTGATCGCGTAATACACCATCGGCCCGCCGTCGATGTCGAGGCGGCGCACCTGTGGCTCCAGGATCCCCTGCGGCAGATCCGCCCGGACGCGGGCAATCGCGTCGCGCACGTCCGTGGTGGCGCGGTCGACCGGCGTGCCGATCTGGAACTCCACCATGGTGTTCGCCGAGCCCTCGGTGGCCCAGGAGGTGATGTTCTTGACGTTGCCTACGTTGGCGACGCCGCCCTCCACCTTCTGCAGGATCTGCGTCTCGATCTCGGCCGGCGCCGCGCCCGGCTCGCTGATGGTCACCTGCACGAAGGGTGCGGCGATGTCCGGGTTCAGGGTGATCGGCAGGCGGATGAAGGCCACGATGCCGAACACGGTCAGCACCGCGAACAGCACCAGCGGGAACACCGGGTGGGTGATCGCCCAGGCGGACATGCGCCTCATCGGAGGGCCACCGCCCGCTGACCGCCGGCCGATGCGGCCGCGGTCGCCGACGAGGACTTTCCCGGTGGCGTGGCGACCGCCACGGTCTCGCCGCTGCGCAGGAACGCGCCGGCGATCGCCACCACGCGCTCGTGGCCGTCGAGGCCGGCGCTGATCAGCAGTCCATCCGAGCGGGTGGCGGCGATGCTCACCCCTCGCCGCGCCACTTTGCCGTCGGCGCCGACCACGTACACGTAGGTGCCCTGATCGTCCGTGAGCACCGCGGTTTGCGGCAATACCATGCCGTCGCGCGCACCCACGTGCACCTCGGCGCGCGCGAACGCGCCCGGCCGCAGGGCCGGGTTGCCGGCCGGCAGCGCGATCCGCACGGTGCCCTGGCGGGTCGCCGGATCGATGATGGCGCCGATCTGCCAGATCTGGCCCGTAAAGGCGTGCGCGAGACCGTCCAGGTACACCTCGGCGGCCTGACCGACCTCGAGCCGGGACAGGTCCTGCTCGGCGACCTGGCCGCGCATCTCGATCTGGCCGTCGCGCGCCAGCCGGAACAGCACCGTGGAGCCGGGAACGGCGATCTGTCCGACCTCGGCGGTGCGCGTGAGGATCAGGCCGTCGGTGGGGGCGCGGATGACGGTGTGCGCCAGCCGGCTGCGGGCGTCGGCGAGCTGCGCCTCCGCCGCCTTGCTCTTGGCCTGGGCCGTCGCCGCGGCCGTGCGCCGCCGCTCGGTCTCCTCCTTGGAGAACAGATCCTCGCCGCGCTGCGCCCGCGCCCACTCGGTCTCGGCGATCGCGGCGTTGGCACGCGCCTCCTCCAGCGTGGCCGTGGCATTGTCCACCTGCGACTGCGCCGTGAGCGGATTCAGGCGCGCCAGCACCTGGCCGCTCGTCACCCGCGCCCCGGGCTCGACCAGCACCGCGTCGATGCGCGCCGCGTCGCCCTCGTTGCCGATGGGCAGGTCGTTGCGCGCGCTGATCAATCCGGTCAACGAAACCGCCTGGGCGACGTGGCCCAGCGAGGGCACGACCACCGTGACCAGCGGCGGCGGCGGCGCATCCTTGTCCGGTGCGGCGCCGTGGCCGCGGGTCAGCAGCCACCCCCCCATCCCCACGGCCATCAGCACCCCGACGCCGGCGCCGATGAACGCCCGGCTGCGCTTGGTATTCGAGCTTGAATTGGTCACGGTATCCCCCTGTTTGCCCTAAGAACACGGCAGCCGTCGCGGAGTTGCAGGAATCGAACATTAAATTTCCGGCGGAGGTCGAGGCGCGTAAGATGGACGCCCGCTGGCAATGATGGATGCTCCAACGGCGCGGCCGACGAGGGGCGCAAGGAGACTCGCCGTG
>JAJXZV010000032.1 GCA_021779875.1 Pseudomonadota bacterium | reverse complement strand
TCAAGGAAAGCGAGGTGCCGGCGATGTCGGTCTCGCCCGAGGAGCGCGAGCGGGTGTTCGAGGAGGCCTGGGAGCGCGGCGGCGGGTTCCGTTTCATGTTCGGGACGTTCTGCGACATCGCGACCAGCCGCGAGGCCAACGACGCGGCGGCGGACTTCATAAAGCGCAAGATCGCGCAGATCGTGAAGGACCCCGAGACGGCCCGCAAGCTGATGCCGACCGACCTCTACGCCAAGCGTCCGCTCTGCGCTGACGACTACTACGGCGTCTTCAACCGAGACAACGTGACGCTGGTGGACATCAAGGCCGACCCCATCGCGACGTTCACGCCCTCGGGCATCCGGACCGAGAGCGGCACGGAATATCCGCTCGACGTCATGGTGTTCGCGACCGGATTCGATGCGGTGGACGGCAATTACACGCGGCTGGACATGCGCGGGCGGGGCGGCGTGACGTTGCGGGAGAAGTGGCGTGAGGGGCCGCTCGGCTATCTCGGCATGATGGAGGCCGGCTTCCCCAACTTCTTCATGATCCTTGGCCCCAACGGGCCGTTCACCAACCTCCCGCCCAGTATCGAGACTCAGGTCGAGTGGATCGCCGACGCGGTCGCCCACATGGAACGCCACGGCCTCGCGACCATCGAGCCGGCGGAAGAGGCCGAGGAGGAGTGGCTCGCCACCTGCCGCAGCATCGCCGACATGACGCTGTTCCCCCAGGCGCAGTCCTGGATTTTCGGCGCCAACATCCCCGGCAAGAAGAACGCGGTCATGTTCTACATGGCCGGGCTCGGCAACTACCGGAAGTCGATCGATGCGGTGCGGGAGTCCGGCTACAAGAGCATGATCTTCGACCGCGACCGTCTAGCCGTTGCCGCGCATGACGGCCGGCCCGCCATCGCGTCTCTCAAGCGGAGCGCCGGACTTCTGAGGTAGGCAGCCATGCAACTCAATCTCAAGACCTTCTTCGAGCGTGCGGAATCGTATTTCCCTGACAATCCGTTGGTCTCGCGGCAGGCGGACGGGCGGCTGTTCCGCTACCGGTACGCCGATTATTGCCGGCGCACGCGGCAGCTTGCGAGTGCCCTGGCCGGACTCGGGATCGGGCCCGGCGACAAGGTGGCGACGCTCGCCTGGAACACCCACCGCCATCTCGAGCTGTATTTCGCAGTCCCGTGCCTCGGCGCGATCCTGCACACGGTGAACATCCGGCTGTCCGACGAGCACATCACCTATATCGTCAACCACGCGCAGGACGTCGCGCTGTTCGTCGATCCGGACCTGCTGCCGGTGGTCGAGCGGCTGGCGCCGTCGCTGACGAGCCTGCGCCACGTCGTCGTGCTGGACGACCGCGCTCCGGGCGGCTCGCTGCCCGGATTGCGCGGCTACGAGGAGCTGATCGCGGATTGCGACCCACGCTTCGCGTTCCCGGAGCTCGATGAGAACGCGCCGTGCGGGATGTGCTTCACCTCCGCCACGACCGGCGATCCGAAAGGCGTCGTCTACGCGCAGCGCGGGCTCTATCTGCACACGCTCGCGCTCTGCCTGCGCGACACGCTCGCGATCGGCGAGCACGACACGGTGCTGCCGGTCGTGCCGATGTTCCACGCCAATTCCTGGGGCCTGCCCTATGCGGCGGTGGCGATGGGCGCGAGTCTCGTCCTGCCGGGACCGCACCCGAATGCCGCGGACATCCTCGGACTCATCGCCGACGAAGGGGTCACGCTGGCGGCAGCCGCCGTCACGGTCGGCGTCGAGCTGTATGCGCAGCTGAAGAAGACGCCGCGCGACGTCGGCCGTCTGCGCGGCCTGATGCTGGGCGGCTCGGCGACGCCGGAGGCGCTGATGCGGCGGTTCCAGGAGGAGTACGGCGTGCCCGTCCTGACGGCCTGGGGCGCGACGGAGGCGGCGCCGCTCGCGACGGTCACCCATGTCCGGCGCGCAGCGCTCGCGGAGGGGCCGGATGCGGCGATCCGGGCGCGGGTGCGCCAGGGCATTCCCGTACCGGGCGTGGAAATCAAGGTGCTGGACGAGGCTGGCCAGTCGGTGCCGCGCGACGACGCGCATGTCGGCGAGGTCTATGCCCGCGGCCCATGGATCGCCGCGGAGTATTATCGGGACGCGCGCAGCCGCGACGGCTTCGCCGATGGCTGGTGGCGCAGCGGCGACATCGCGACGCTCGGGCAAGACGGCTCGATCCGGCTGATCGACCGGGCGAAGGATCTTGTGAAGTCGGGCGGCGAATGGATTTCCTCGGTGGAGCTGGAGAACGAGCTCGCGGCCTGTCCCGGCGTGCGCGAGGCCGCAGTGGTGGCGATGCCGGACCCGCGCTGGCAGGAGCGGCCCATCGCCTTCGTCGTGCCTGCGCAGGAGAACGAGGTGCCGGACGCCGAGATGCTGGGCGCGTGGCTCGGGCGCCGCTTCCCGAAATGGTGGATACCGGACCGTTTTGACATCGTTGCGTCACTGCCGCGCACCGGCGTCGGCAAGGTCGACAAGCGATCGCTGCGCCGGCGGGCCGCGGACCTCGCGACGTGACCCGCCGCCCCGGGATGCCGCCCTGGATCCGCCAAGGAGAGTGACACCGCCATGAGTGAAACCGGCCGCGTTGCCCTGTTCCGGGGTCCGGGACAGAAATTCGAGATTACCGAGTTCCCGGTGCCGCGGCCCGGCCCGGGTGCGATGCTCGTGCGCGTGCAGCTCGCCAATATCTGCGGCTCCGACCTGCACGCCTGGCGCGGCGATTTCCGCCTTGCCGGGCTCGGCGGCAAGCTGCCGACGGTGCTCGGCCACGAGATGACCGGCATCGTCGCGGCGCTCGGCGAGGGGCTCGCGCGCGACAGCGAAGGCCGTCCGCTGCGGGAGGGCGACCATGTCGTGTTCACCTATTTCACCGGCTGTGGCCACTGTCCGTCCTGCCTGCGTGGGCGGCGTGCGGCGTGCGACCACATCAGCATGGCAATGACCGAGGCGGCTACGGAGTGGCCGCATTTCGTCGGCGGCTACGGCGAGTATTTCTACGTCAAGCCAGGCTCCGCGATCTACAAGGTGCCGGCCGGGCTGCCCCCGGAGATCGTCGCCGGCGCCAACTGCGCGTTGTCCCAGGTGATCGCCGGGTTCGAGCGCGCCGCGCTCGGCTTCGACGAGACGGTGGTGATCCAGGGCGCGGGCGGGCTCGGCCTGTACGCGACGGCGGTGGCCAAGGCGTTCGGCGCGCGGGTGGTGATCGTGATCGACGCGGCCGCCGACCGGCTGGCGATGGCGAAGCGGTTCGGCGCCGACGCGACGATCAACATCGCCGAGATCTCCGACGAGAAGGCGCGCGTGGCCGAGGTCAAGGCGCTTACCGACGGGCGCGGCGCGGACGTCGCGATGGAGCTGGTGGGCCGCGCCGAAGTGGTGCCGGAGGGCATCAGGATGCTCGCGCAGTTCGGCCGCTATGTCGGTATCGGCAACATCAACGCCGGGCACAGCCACCCGTTCGACCCGTCGCGCCTCGTGATGACCAACAAGTCGATGCTCGGCGTCGCGCTGTACGAGCCGTTCACGCTCGGCAAGGCGCTCCGCTTCCTCGAACGCAACCGCGACCGGCTGCCGCTCGGCGAGCTGCTCAGTGCGCGGTTCCCGCTCGAGCAGATCGACGAGGCATTCGCCCAGGCCGACCGGCGTGCCGTCATGCGCGCCAGCCTCGTACCATGACGGCGCCAGCGGGCGCCGCAATGCCAGACCAAGGGAAGGAAGAGATGATGCCGAGCAAAGAGTCCGAGGAGCTTGCCACGCTGTACCGCTCGTGGGTTGCTGCCATGGCGGCGAAGCCCGACATGGGGATCGACGAGATCAGGCGGCTGTTCGGCCATTGGGGCGATGTCACCGGTGAGCCGGGCAAGGTCGACTACATCGAGACCGAGATCGAGGGCATCCCCGCGATGTGGGCCGTCCCGCACGGCGCCGCGCGCGACAGTGTGCTGCTGTGCTCGCATGGCGGCGGCTATGTCGTCGGCTCGATGTACACGCACCGCAAGTTGTTCGGCCACATCGCCAAGGCGGTCGGCTGCCGGGCGCTGATCGTGGACTACCGGCTGGCGCCGGAGAACCCGCATCCGGGGCCGGTGAACGACATGGCGGCCGCCTATCGCTGGCTGATCGAACACGAGAAGATCGCCCCCGATCGCATCGCGCTGACGGGAGATTCCGCCGGCGGGGCGCTGGCGCTCACCACGATCGCGCGGGTGCGCGAGCTGGGCCTGCCGCTGCCGGCCGCAACAATGCCGATGTCGCCCTGGGCCGGATGGGACACGTCGGGCAAGACATACGACACCAACAAGGACCGCGACGCGCTGGTCTCGCGCGACACGACGAACGGGCTCGGCAGCCTGTTCGTCGGCGAGGGCGGCGATCCCAAGCACCCGCTCGCCAACCCGCTCTACACCGACTACGCGGGCTTCCCGCCGATCTACTTCCAGGTGGGCGACGCCGAGACTCTGCTCGACGACAGCCTGCGCATGGCGGAGCGCGCGAAGGCGGCGGGCGCCGAGGTGCGCATCGACGTCTTCC
>JAJXZV010000309.1 GCA_021779875.1 Pseudomonadota bacterium | reverse complement strand
TGCCGGAGCGCCTGCGCGTGCGCGCGCGGCGCGGCGGCGAGCTGCTGAAGCCCGCGCCGCGCGCGCGCACCCGCAGCGTGCAGCACCTGCTGCAGGCGCAGGGCGTGCTGCCGTGGATGCGCGATGCGCTGCCGATGGTGTACGCGGGCGAGACGCTGATCGCGATCGGCGACACCTGGCTCGATGCGCGCTGGTGCGCGCCGGCGGACGCCCCGGGGTGGCGAATCGAGTGGCGCGACGCGCCGCGCATCCTCTAGCGTCGATTGTCGCGTCGGGCCCGTTCTGGTACTCTGAATTCCCGTCGAATTCCCGTTGTACCCGTTGTTGGGTTTCTCTCGTAAAGGCCGACGCGCAGGGTGGATGCCCCGCGTCCTTTGAACATTTCGGCGGTGACTTCTCATGACACGATTCGTTTTCGTCACCGGCGGCGTCGTATCCTCGCTGGGTAAAGGTATTGCCTCGGCGTCCCTGGGCGCGATCCTCGAGGCGCGCGGCCTCAAGGTGAGCATGGTGAAGCTGGATCCCTACATCAACGTGGATCCGGGCACCATGAGCCCGTTTCAGCACGGTGAGGTGTTCGTCACCGCCGACGGCACCGAGACCGATCTCGACCTCGGCCACTACGAGCGCTTCGTGCGCACGACCACCGGGCGCGACAGCAACTTCACGACCGGACGGATCTACGAGCGGGTCATCGCCAAGGAGCGCCGCGGCGACTATCTCGGGGCGACCGTGCAGGTGATCCCGCACATCACCGACGAGATCAAGTACCGCATCCGCATGGGCGCGGGCGAGGCCGACGTGTGCATGGTCGAGATCGGCGGCACGGTCGGCGACATCGAATCGCTCCCCTTCCTCGAGGCGATCCGCCAGATGGGGGTCGAGCTCGGCCGCAACCGCGTGCTGTACATGCACCTGACCCTGGTGCCGATCGTCGGCGGCTCCGGCGAGATCAAGACCAAGCCGACGCAGCACTCCGTGAAGGAGCTGCGCGGCATCGGCATCCAGCCGGACATCCTGCTGTGCCGCTGCGCGCACACGCTGCCCGACGAGCAGCGACGCAAGATCGCGCTGTTCACCAACGTGGAGGAGCGCGCCGTCATCTCGGCGATCGACGCCGACGACATCTACAAGATCCCGATGCTGCTGCACGAGCAGGATCTCGACGACATCGTGATCGACAAGCTCGGTCTCGAGGCCTCGCCGGCCGACCTCGCCGAGTGGCGCGCCGTCGTGGCCGCGCGGCAGAATCCGGAGGCGGTGGTGGACATCGCCATGGTGGGCAAGTACGTGCAGGCGCGCGATTCGTACATCTCGCTGAACGAGGCGCTCATGCACGGCGGGATCAAGACCCGCACCCGGGTCAACATCCACTACTTCGAGTCCCAGGACATCGAACGCTCGGGTGCCGGGCCGCTCGAGCACATGGACGCCATCCTGGTGCCCGGCGGCTTCGGCGACCGCGGCATCGAGGGCAAGATCCAGGCGATCCGCTTCGCCCGCGAGAACCGCATTCCCTACCTCGGGATCTGCCTCGGCATGCAGCTCGCGATCATCGAATACTCGCGCCACGTGCTCGCGCTGAAGGGCGCCAACAGCACCGAGTTCGACCGCGCCACGAACCACCCGGTGATCGCGCTGATCACGGAGTGGCAGGACCTCGCCCGCGGCCAGCAGGTGCGCGACGAGCAGTCCGACATGGGGGGCAGCATGCGCCTGGGCGCGCAGGACGCGCGGCTCGAGGCCGGCTCGCTCCTGCACTCCCTGTACGGCAGGGAGACGATCCGGGAGCGCCACCGCCACCGCTACGAGTTCAACAATCACTACCTGCAGGAGATCGCCGGCGCGGGGCTCAGGTTCAGCGGCTTCTCCGCCGACGGGCTGGTCGAGTGCGTCGAGCTGCCGCAGCACCCGTGGTTCGTCGCGGTGCAGTTCCATCCGGAGTTCACCTCCACGCCGCGCGACGGACACCCGCTGTTCGCCGGCTTCGTGCGCGCCGCCCGCGAGTACCGCGCCCATCTGCGCCCGGGGCGCGCCACCGCATGAGGCTCGCGGGGGTCGAGGTCGGGGCGGACCGGCCGATGTTCCTGATCGCGGGCCCGTGCGTGATCGAGAGCGAGGCGCTGGTGCTCGAAGTCGCCGGGCGCCTGCGCGAGACCACCGCCGCCCTCGGCGTGCCGTTCGTCTTCAAGGCCTCCTTCGATAAGGCGAACCGTTCGTCGGGCTCGAGCTTCCGCGGCCCGGGGCTCGAGGCGGGCCTGCGGGCGCTCGCCGAGGTGCGCCGCCAGATCGGCGTGCCGGTGCTCACCGACGTCCACGAGGACACGCCGCTCGCCGAGGTCGCCGCCGTGGTCGACGTGCTGCAGACCCCGGCGTTCCTGTGCCGCCAGACCAACTTCATCCGCGCCGTCGCGTCGCAGGGCCGGCCGGTGAACATCAAGAAGGGGCAGTTCTTGAGCCCCTGGGAAATGCAGAACGTGGTCGACAAGGCGCGGGCCACCGGCAACCGCGACATCATGGTGTGCGAGCGCGGCTTCTCCTTCGGCTACAACAACCTGGTCTCCGACATGCGCTCGCTCGCGGTGATGCGCGCGACCGGCTGCCCGGTCGTGTTCGACGCGACCCACTCGGTCCAGCTGCCCGGCGGCCGCGGCGACGCCTCGGGCGGACAGCGCGAGTTCGTGCCCGTGCTCGCGCGCGCGGCGGTGGCGGCGGGCGTCGCCGGGGTGTTCATGGAGACCCACCCGAATCCGGACGCGGCCCTGTCCGACGGACCGAACGCGTGGCCGCTCGACCGCATGGCGTCGCTCCTCGCGACCCTGGTCGAGCTCGACCGCGCCGTGAAGAACAAACCCTACGAGGAATCCCTGTTATGAGCCGTATCGCCGACATCCGCGGCCGCGAGATCATCGACTCACGCGGCAATCCCACCGTCGAGGCCGACGTGCTGCTCGATTCGGGCGTCCTCGGCCGCGCGGCCGTGCCTTCGGGCGCCTCCACGGGCTCTCGCGAGGCGGTCGAGCTGCGCGACGGGGATCCGAAGCGCTTCCTCGGCAAGGGCGTGCTCAAGGCGGTCGCGCACGTGAACGGCCCCATCCGCGATCTGCTGCGGGGGCGGGACGCGGCCGATCAGGGCGCGCTCGATGCGCGGTTGATCGCCGCCGACGGCACCGACACCAAGTCGAAGCTCGGCGCGAACGCCATCCTCGCCGTGTCGCTCGCGGCCGCGCACGCGGCGGCGCGCGACCGCGGGATGCCGCTGTACCGCCACCTCGGCGGCGACCGCGACCTGACCATGCCGGTGCCGATGATGAACATCATCAACGGCGGGGCGCACGCCGACAACAGCGTCGACATCCAGGAATTCATGATCCTGCCGCTCGGCGCGCCGTCGCTGTCCGAGGCCCTGCGCTACGGCGCCGAGGTGTTCCACACGCTGAAGAAGGTGCTGCACGCCCGCGGGCTGAACACGGCCGTGGGCGACGAGGGCGGTTTCGCGCCGGACCTGCCGTCGAACGAGGCCGCGCTCACCACCATCCTCGAGGCCATCGAGAAGGCGGGCTATCGGCCCGGCCGGGACATCTACCTCGGGCTCGACGTCGCCAGCAGCGAATTCTACAAGGACGGGCGCTACGAGCTCGCGTCCGAGGGGCGCAGCTTCTCCTCCGGCGAGTTCGCCGATTACCTGGCGGGCCTCGCGGCGAAGTACCCGATCGTCACCATCGAGGACGGCATGAGCGAGGGCGACTGGGACGGCTGGGCGACGCTCACCGGCAAACTCGGCAAGCGGCTGCAGCTCGTGGGGGACGATCTGTTCGTCACCAACACCCGGATCTTCGCCGAGGGCATCGCGAAGCACATCGCCAACGCCATCCTGATCAAGCCGAATCAGATCGGCACCCTGACCGAGACGCTGGCGGCGATCGACATGGCGGCGCAGGCGCGCTACGCGGCGGTGGTGTCGCATCGCTCCGGCGAGACCGAGGACTCGACCATCGCGGACATCGCCGTCGCGACCACCGCGACCCAGATCAAGACCGGCTCCATGTCGCGCTCCGACCGCATGGCCAAGTACAACCAGCTGCTGCGGATCGAGGGCGAATTGGGCTCCAAGGCCGTGTACGCCGGCCGCACCGCCTTGTCGGTGCCGGTTGCCTGAGGGGTCGGCGGAGGGTGTATCGGAGAGTTGCGCGCGATAATGGTTCCGATTTCTCAGGTTTCCATGCTAAGCTCATGTCCCCATGAGGGTTTTCTCGCTCATTCTCGCGCTGGCACTGATCTCGCTGCAATATCGTCTCTGGATCTCGGATCAAGGGCGGCGGGAGGTGTCGCGGCTGCAGGCGGCGATCGAGCTGCAGGCGGCCGCGAATCGCGAGCAGTTCGCCCGCAATCGCCAATTGGTGGCCGAAGTGGCTGATTTGAAAGGCGGCCTGAGCGCGCTCGAGGAGCGCGCACGGAGCGATCTCGGCATGGTGGCCAGCAGCGAGACCTTCTATCAGGTGGTGACGGCGAGCACGCCGGCGCCGGCGGCGGCGCCCACCGTCGTCACCGCCCGC
>JAJXZV010000088.1 GCA_021779875.1 Pseudomonadota bacterium | reverse complement strand
TTGCCGATCTGCGCGCGGCCGCCGAGGCCGCAGGCGAGCCCGACGTCCACGTTCTGCCGCTCGTAGGCGTCGAGCCAGCATGCGGCCTTCAACGCCTTCTTGCGGTCGACCGCGCCCGCCTCCATGCAAGTGTGGATCTCGTCGCCCGTGCGGTCGAGAAAGCCCGTGTTGATGAACACGATGCGCCGCTGCACGGCGCGGATGCATTCGGCGAGATTCACGGTCGTGCGGCGCTCCTCGTCCATCACGCCGATCTTGAGGGTGTCCCGCGGCAGGCCGAGCAGCGTCTCGACGGCCGAGAACAGGTCGCCGGCGAACGCCGCCTCTTCCGGTCCGTGCATCTTCGGTTTGACGACGTAGATCGAGCCGCGCCGCGAATTGCTCCCGGCCCGCGGCCCGCGCAGGTCGTGCAGGCCGATCAAGGCCGTGACCGCGGCATCCACGAGTGTCTCGGGCACCGGCCGGCCGGCGAGCGTCGCCAGGTCGCTCAGCATGTGCTGCCCGACGTGGCGCACCATCATCAGGCTCCGTCCCGGCAGAGTGAGGGTTGCGCCGGCCGCGGCCCGGTAGCGTCGATCCGGATCGAGCCGGCGCACGGACGATGACCGTCCGCTCGGCAGGCTCGCCTCGAGCGTGCCCTGCATCAGCCCGAGCCAGTTGCGATACACGCCGAGCTTGTCCTCGACGTTGACCGCCGCCACCGAATCCTCGCAATCCTGGATGGTGGTGAGCGCCGCCTCCAGTACCACGTCCCGGACGCCGGCCGGATCGGCGCGGCCGACGGGGTGGCCGCGGTCGACGTGGATCTCGACGTGCAGCCCATGGTGCACGAGCAGCAGCACCGCAGGAGCGGACTCGTCGCCGCTGAAGCCGATGAAGGCCGTGGGCGTGCGCAACGCGGTCGACGAGCCGTCGGCGAGTCCGATCACGAGCCCGGCGCCGGCCACCCGGTAGCCGGCCGCGTCCGCGTGAGAACCGCGCACCAGGGGGAAGTGGGCGTCCAGGAAGTCGCGCGCGAACGCGACCACTCGCGCGCCCCGCGCCCGATCGTAGCCGGCGGCCGGCGAGACGCCGTCGTCCTTCGGGATCACGTCGCTCGCATACAGGGCGTCGTACAGGCTGCCCCAGCGCGCATTGGCCGCGTTCAGCGCGTAACGGGCGTTGTTGATCGGCACCACGAGCTGCGGTCCGGCCAGGGCCGCGATTTCCGGATCGACGTTCGCGGTGGCGATCTGGAAGGGCGGCCCCTCGGGCACGAGGTAGCCGATTTGCTCGAGGAAACGCCGGTAGTCGCGCGGATCGAACCCGGAACCCGGGTGCCGCCGATGCCAGGCGTCGACCTGCGCCTGCAGCGCATCGCGCCGCTCGAGCAACCGGGCATTGCGCGGCGTGAAGCGCCGGATCAGGGCCGCAAAGCCGCTCCAGAACCCGGCCGGCTCGATTCCGGTTCCGGGCATCACCTCCAGGTCGATGAAACGCCGAAGGCGGGAATCGAACTCGATGTCACCGATGTCCGACATGTTCATGCGGAACTCCCGGCGGGTCGTGACGCCGGAAGATGATAGCGCGGAACCCCCGCCGCCTCCCGGTGCCGCTCAGACGACGCGCGACAGCCGCGGCGGCGCCTGCACCCGGTGCAGATATTCGTCGAAGGTCATCGCGACATTGCGCATCAGCAGGCGGCCGCGCGCGGTGAGCGCGATCTCCCCGTCGGAGCGCGTCACGAGCCGGTCCTGCTCGAGCGGCTCGAGCCGGCGCAGATCGGCGGCGAAATGGTCGCTGAAGTCGATTCCGAAGCGCCGCTCCGTGCCGGGGATGTCGATGCGCCCGTGGCACATGATCTGCTGGATGACGTCGGCCCGCAGCACGTCGCCCGCGCTGCGCTCGACCCCCCGGCGCATCGGCAGCCGGCCGTGCGTGAGCGCCTCCATGTAGGGCCCCAGCGATTTCTCGTTCTGCACGAACAGATTGCCGACCTGACCGATGGCGCTCACGCCGAAGCTCACCAGATCCCGGCTCGCGTGCGTGGTGTAGCCCTGGAAGCTGCGATGCAGGGTGCCGTCGCGCTGGGCGCGCGCCAGACCGTCCTCGGGCAGCGCGAAATGATCCATGCCGATGTACACGTAGCCGGCGTCGGTGAGCTTGGCGATCGCCGTCTGCAGCAGCGCCAGGCGGGTGGCCGCGTCGGGCAGCGTGGTCGCGTCGATCTGGCTCTGCGCCTTGAACAGGTGCGGCATGTGGGCGTAGCCGTACACGGCGAGCCGGTCGGGGCGCATGGCGATGACCTGGTCGAGCGTCGCCGAGAACGTGGCCACCGTCTGCCGTGGCAGGCCGTAGATGAGATCGAAGTTGACCGAACGAAACCCGAGCCCGCGCGACTGGTCGAGCAGTTCCGCGACCATGGAGGCGGGCTGGATGCGGTTGATCGCCTCCTGGACCGCGTGGTCGAATTCCTGCACGCCGATGCTGATCCGGTTGAAGCCGAGCCGCGCGAGGCCGGCGAGGTAGTCGCGGTCGACCGTGCGCGGATCGATCTCGATCGAGTAGTCGCGTCCCGGGTCGGCGGTCAGCCGGAAGAAGCGGTCGATGGCATCGACGACGGCGCCCAGGCGGTCGATCGACAGGTAGGTGGGCGTGCCGCCGCCGAAGTGCAGTTGTTCGACCGCGCGGGACTCGGCGAAGAAGCCGCTGCGCAGCGAGATCTCGTGGATCAGGTGCCCGACGTAGGTGTCGGCGAGCGCCATCTGCCGGGTGATGATCTTGTTGCAGCCGCAGTAAAAGCAGGGGCTGCGGCAGAACGGGATGTGCAGATAGAGCGACAGGGGGCTGCCGGCGAGCGCCCCGGAGCTGCCGGCCGCGGCCGCCTCGTAGGCCCGTTCGTCGAGTCCCTCGCGAAACTGCACCGCCGTGGGGTAGGAGGTGTAGCGCGGGCCCTCCCGATCGTACCGCCTCATCAAATCAGGATCGAAAATCACCGTCGTGGACATCGATAGCTTCCCTCCGGTCGCCTGGCGCCCGATGCCGATAGGGTCATACGAAATCATCCTGAGCGGAATATGGAATTCCCGCAATGGCCCCGCGCCGGGCCCTGGGCGGCGGGTTGCGCTGCAGCGGTGGCCATAGCCGCCCGGCTGTGCAACCATGCGCAAATCGCATGTACGCGCTGCACATCGCCAACAAGAACTACTCCTCCTGGTCGCTGCGGCCCTGGGTGCTGCTGCACGAGCGGGGCATCGCGTTCGAGGAGCGTCTGACCCCCTTCGCCGCCGACCGGATCGCCAACCGCGCGGCGTTTCGCGCCTTCTCCCCGAGCGGCAAGGTGCCGAGCCTCGAGGACGGCGGCACGGTGGTGTGGGATTCGCTGGCGATCGCCGAGTATCTCGCCGAGCGCCACCCGGGCGTCTGGCCCGACGACTCGCGGGCGCGCGCCTGGGCGCGATGCGCGGCGGCCGAGATGCATGCCGGATTCACGGCGCTGCGCAGCCAATGCTCGATGAGCTGCGGCGTGCGCGTGCGCCTGCATCGCCTCGACGCGGACCTGAAGGGCGACCTCGAGCGGCTGGAGGAACTCTGGGGGCAGGGGTTGCAGCGCTTCGGCGGCCCGCACCTGGCCGGCGCCGCATTCACCGCCGTGGACGCCTTCTTCGCGCCGGTGGCCTTCCGGATCCAGACCTACGACCTGCCGCTCGGAGCCGCGGCGCGCGGCTATGCGGCTCGGCTGCTCGAGCGGCCGAGCCTGCGCCGCTGGTACCAGGAGGCGCTCGCCGAGACCTGGCGCGATCAGCCGCACGACCAAGAGATCCGCGGGCACGGCGAAGTGATCGCGGATTTGCGGGCGTCATAGCCGCCGCTGCGCGGCGCCGTCCGCGCGCTCGCATTCCGCGAGAGGCGATCATTTTCCGACGCGGGCGGCGAGGTGCGCCGGATACCGATCGCCCTTGATGTCGATGCGAGTGACCGCCTCGTCGATGCGTGCGAGCTCGGCAGTGGTGAGCGCGATCTCCGCGGCGCCGATATTCTCTTCGAGGCGGTGCAGCTTGGTCGTGCCGGGGATCGGGACGATCCAGGTCTTTCGCGCCAGCAGCCAGGCGAGAGCGATCTGGGCGGGCGTCGCGTGTTTCTCGACGGCGATCGCGCCGAGGAGCGCGACGATCGCCTGGTTGGATTTGCGATTCTCGGCCGAGAAGCGGGGAACGATGCTGCGGAAATCGTCCTTCGCGAAGGTCGTGGTGTCGTCGATCTTGCCCGTGAGGAATCCCCTGCCGAGCGGGCTGAACGGGACGAATCCGATGCCGAGTCGTTCGCAGAGCGGCAGGATTTCCGTCTCCGGCGCGCGCCACCAAAGCGAATACTCGCTCTGCAGAGCCGCCACCGGCTGCACCGCGTGGGCGCGGCGGATCGACTCGACGCCTGCCTCGGAGAGCCCGAAGTGGCGGACCTTGCCTTCGCGGATCAGCTCCTTGACCGTGCCCGCGACCTCTTCCATCGGTACGTCAGGATCGACGCGGTGCTGGTAGAAAAGATCGATGTGGCCGGTCTTGAGGCGTTTGAGCGATGCCTCGG
>JAJXZV010000037.1 GCA_021779875.1 Pseudomonadota bacterium | reverse complement strand
CGGAGACCAGCGGATAGAAGAGCGTGTCGCGGATCTCCGGCGGCACGCCCGGCCCGTTGTCCTCGAACTGGATCGACGCCGCCGGACGGTGCCGGCGGGGGCCCGCGCTCGAGTGGCCGGCGGCGCGGGTCCGCAGGACCAGGCGCGGCGCCGCCACGCCGCCGCTCGCGAGCGCCTGCAGGGCGTTGCGGCCGAGATTCAGCATGGCCTGGATGATGTGATTGGGATCGACGGTCAGGGGCGGCAGGCTCGGATCGTAATCGCGGTCGACCACGACCCCCTCGGGCGCCTCGCTGCGCAGCAGGTGGTAGACGCGCTCGAGCAGCTCGTGCACGTTGACCAGCTGCTTCGCCGGCGGGCGCGCGGGCCCGAGCATGGAGTCGAGCAGGTTCTTGAGGCGGTCCGCCTCGCTGATGATGACCCGCGTGTACTCGCGCAGGTTGGGGTCGAGCAGCTCGCGCTCGAGCAGCTGCGCCGCGCCGCGCACGCCGCCCAGCGGATTCTTGATCTCGTGCGCGAGCTGCCGGACCATGAGCCGGCTGCCGCCGAGCTGGGCCAGCAGCGCGTTCTCGCGCGTCAGGCGGCGGTGCTGGGTGATGTCCTCGATCTCGAGCAGGAGCGAGGGGCCGTCGGCCGTCAGCGCCACCTGGGTGACCGCGCAGTCGAGGGTGCGGTCGGTGCCGTCGGCACCCGGCCAGGCGAGCTCCCGCTGCACCACGCTCTCGGCGCCGGCGCCCGCCCGCTCGAACAGCGGCAGCAGCACCGCGGCGCCGCGGGCGAGCTCGGTGATGCGCCGGCCGTGCGCCTGGTTCGCGCCGAGCCCGAACAGGGTCTGGGCGGCGGCGTTCAGGTAGCGCACGCGCAGCTCGGGATCGAGCAGGAACACGCCGGTGACCATGGCGTCGAGCAGCTCGGTGCCCTCGACGCGCGGCCGCAGGGGCTGCAGTTCAGCGGCCACGCGGTGCGACCTCAGGGGCCGCGCCCGCGCTCAGGGCCTCGGGTGCTGCGGGGACAGGAGCGAGGGCTGCTGCACGTAGAAGGCCACCGGCTCGCTGCTCTGCGTGTCGCCGGTGTCGGGATTCGTGACCGTGGCGCCGATGGTATAGGCGCCCCGGGGCAGGCCGTGCAGCGCGAAGGTTACCGACTGGGGCCCCTGGTCCTCCACGCGCTCGCCGTTCAGGAACCAGGCGACCACGTGGCCGGCCTGCAGGGCGGGTTCGAGGCGCAGCCGCACCGGCACGTCCTGGTTGCCGAAGAAGCTCTGCTCGGCGGTGGGCGATTCGACCGCCACGACCGAGTACTTGGCCGCCGCGGCGGGCTTCGCCGGGGCCGACGGCGCGGCGGCCGCACCGCTCGGCGGCGCGCTCACCGGCGAGCCGCCCGTGTCGATGCGCAGAGCGCCCGGCACCGGCTGATCCGAGTAGTGGACCACGCCCTGCGCGTCGGTCCACTTGTAGACGATCGCGCCGTGGGCCGTCGCCGCCGCGAGCAGGATCGAGCCCAATGAGATTGGCCATCGCCGCATGAGGCCGAGCATAGCCCCATCGCCCGCCGGGCTCAAAACTCCCGGGGCGACACGTGACGCGCGTCACCCCGGGAACCGCCATGGCGCCGGACGACCTCACAGGCTGTAGTACATCTCCATCTCGATCGGATGGGTGGTCATGCGCAGGCGCGTGACCTCCTTCATCTTCAACTCGATGTAGGCGTCGATCAGGTCGTCGGTGAACACGCCGCCCACCTTGAGGAAGGCGCGGTCCTTGTCGAGGTGCTCGAGCGCCATGTCGAGCGAGTGGCAGACCGTCGGGATCTTCTTGTCCTCCTCGGGCGGCAGGTCGTACAGATCCTTGTCGGCGGCGTCGCCCGGATGGATCTTGTTCTGGATGCCGTCGAGGCCGGCGAGCAGCATCGCCGCGAACGCGAAGTACGGGTTCGCGGTCGCGTCGGGGAAGCGCACCTCGATGCGCCGGGCCTTCGGGTTCGAGACCCAGGGAATGCGGATCGAGGCCGAGCGGTTGCGCGCGGAGTACGCGAGCTTCACCGGCGCCTCGAATCCCGGCACCAGGCGCTTGTAGCTGTTGGTGCTCGCGTTCGTGAAGGCGTTCAGGGCGCGCGCGTGCTTGATGATGCCGCCGATGTAGTACAGCGCGATGTCCGAGAGGCCGCCGTACTTGTCGCCGGCGAACAGCGGCTTGCCGTCCTTCTGCAGCGACTGGTGCACGTGCATGCCGCTGCCGTTGTCGCCGACGATCGGCTTCGGCATGAAGGTGAGCGTCTTGCCGTAGCCGTGCGCCACGTTTTGCAGCGCGTATTTCAGGATCTGGACCTCGTCGGCCTTCTTGGTGAGCGTGTTGGCGGCGACGTTGATCTCGCCTTGGCCGGCGGTCGCCACCTCGTGGTGGTGCACCTCGAACTTCAGGCCCATCTCCTCGCAGGCGAGCGACATCGCCGTGCGGATGTCCTGCTGCGAGTCCACCGGCGGCACCGGGAAGTAGCCGCCCTTCACGCCCGGGCGGTGGCCCTTGTTGCCGTCCTCGTACCGCTTGCCGGAATTCCAGGCGCCCTCGTACGCGTCCACCTCGTAGAAGCAGCCGTTCATCCCGGAGCCGTGCACCACGCTGTCGAAGATGAAGAATTCGTTCTCGGGGCCGAACAGCGCGCTGTCGGCGATGCCCGAGGACTTGAGGTACGCCTCGGCGCGCTTCGCGAGCGAACGCGGATCGCGCCCGTAACCCTGCAGGGTCATCGGCTCGATGACGTCGCAGCGCAGGCTCACCGTGGTGTCCTCGTAGAACGGATCGATCACGGCCGTGGCGGGATCCGGCATCAGGATCATGTCCGACTCGTTGATGCCCTTCCAGCCGGCGATCGACGAGCCGTCGAACATCTTGCCGTCCTTGAAGAAGCCCTCGTCCACCAGTCGCGTCGGCACCGTGACGTGCTGCTCCTTGCCGAGCGTGTCGGTGAAGCGCAGGTCTGCGAATTTGGCTTCTTTTTCTTTGATCAGGGTCAAGACATCAGCCGGAGTCATAGGAATCCTCGCGAAGGTGACAAGCGTTGTTAGATCAGTGCACCAACCATGCCAGGTCGACGGATCGACGGATCAAGCACTTGCGGTCGAAAATCGTGCACGCGTGATTCATTCCGGAGCATAACTCAAAAATCCACGGTCCATAGTGGTGCATGAGCGCGGCACTGCGGCATGCCCCTGGTGCACATTGGGCCGGCCCGCCCCCGCGGGGCAGGCCCCTGCGGCCGCGCCATGATCCAGGATGAGCCACGGGGCCCGCGCGCCCGCGCGTCCCGGGCCAAGACGGTGCACGCGCGCCGCGCGGCGGCGGGACCGACGACAGGGACGGCGGGGCGTCGCTATACTCGCGCCCTTCATGAAAGCCGCGAGACGCGACCGATGCCGACAGCCGTGAGCGCCCCGCCGCGCACCTTCCAGGACCTGATCTTCGCCCTGCAAACCTACTGGTCACGGCTCGGCTGCACCGTGCTGCAGCCCTACGACATGGAGATGGGCGCCGGCACCTTCCACACCGCGACGTTCCTGCGCGCCGTGGGCCCGGAGCCGTGGCGCGCCGCCTACGTGCAGCCCTCGCGCCGACCCACGGACGGGAGGTATGGCGACAATCCGTTCCGCTTACAGCACTATTTCCAGTTCCAGGTTTCCATCAAACCCTCCCCCGACGACTTTCAGGAGCTGTACCTGGGGTCGCTGCGCGCGCTCGGCTTCGATCCGCTGACCCACGACATCCGCTTCGTCGAGGACAACTGGGAATCCCCGACGCTGGGCGCCTGGGGGCTCGGCTGGGAGGTGTGGCTCAACGGCATGGAGGTCTCGCAGTTCACCTATTTCCAGCAGGTGGGCGGACTCGACTGCCGGCCGGTCATGGGCGAGATCACCTACGGTCTGGAGCGCCTCGCGATGTACGTCCAGGGTCGGCAGAGCATCTACGACATCGTCTGGAGCGAGGGCCCGGCGGGCACCGTCACCTACGGCGACGTCTACCACCAGAACGAGGTCGAGCAGTCGATCTACAATTTCGAGAAGGCCGACACCTCGCTGTTGTTCGGCCAGTTCGACGCGCACGAGGCCACCTGCCGCACGCTCATCGCCGACCGGCTGGTGCTGCCGGCGTACGAGCAGATGGTCAAGGCATCGCATTGCTTCAATCTGCTGGACGCGCGCCGCGCGGTGTCGGTGACCGAGCGGCAGCGCTACATCCTGCGGGTGCGCACGCTCGCGCGCGCGGTGGCCGAGGGCTATCTAGCGAGCCGCGAGGCGCTCGGCTTCCCGCTCCTTAAGGCCGCGCCGGCCGGGCGGGTGGCCTGATGCGCGGCCGCGACCTGCTGTTCGAGCTCGGCACCGAGGAGCTTCCGCCGCGCTCGCTCCAGGCCCTCTCGCAGGCCCTGGCCGACGCCCTGGTCAAAGGCTTGGACGATGCCGGCGTAGGTCATGCCCGTGCCCAGGCCTTCGCGAGCCCGCGGCGGCTCGCGGTGCGCGTGGCCGGCTGCGCCGAGTCCGCCGCCGACCGGCCGGTCGAGCGGCGCGGGCCGCC
>JAJXZV010000433.1 GCA_021779875.1 Pseudomonadota bacterium | reverse complement strand
CTGCTCGTCGACGGCAACCGCCTGCCGCCGCTCGCCGGCCTCGGGGCGCGGCTCGACGCGCGCGCGATCGTCGGCGGCGACGCCGCGGAGCCGGTCATCGGCGCCGCCTCGATCGTCGCGAAGACCGCGCGCGACGAATTCATGATCCGCATGCACGCCCGCTATCCGCAGTACGCCTTCGACGCCCACAAGGGCTACGGCACGGCGGAGCACCTGGCGCGGCTCGCCGCGCACGGCCCGTGCCCGCTGCACAGGCTGAGCTTCGCGCCCGTGCGGCGCGCCGCCGGGGGGCGCGCGTGACCGCCTTCGTGCACCTGCGCCTGCACACCGAGTACTCGCTCGTCGACGGCATCGTGCGCGTGCCGGAACTGATGGCGGCCGCGGCGGCGGCCGGCATGCCGGCGGTCGCGCTGACCGACCAGTGCAACCTGTTCGCCATGGTGAAGTTCTACAAGGAGGCGCAGGCCGCGGGGGTCAAGCCGCTGATCGGGGTGGATGCCTGGATCCGCGAGGCGGGCGAGCGGGCCGCGCCGTCGCGCATCGTCTTCCTGTGCCAGAACCTCGTGGGCTACCGGCAGCTCACGCGGCTGGTGACGCGCTCCTACCTCGAGGGCCAGCAGGGCGGCACGCCCATGCTGGAGCGCGCATGGCTCACGCAGGACGCGCTCGCCGGCCTGATCGTGCTCTCGGGCGCCCAGGAGGGCGACGTGGGGCGCGCCTTGGCCCGGGGCCGTGCCGATGAGGCGGCGCGCTGCCTCGCGCGCTGGCAGTCGCTGTGCGGCGATCGCTTCTACCTCGAACTGCAGCGCACCGGGCGGCCGGACGAGCCGGCGCACGAGGAGGCGGCGCTCGACCTCGCGCAGCGGCACGGGGTGCCGGCGGTCGCCACCAACGACGTGCGCTTCCTCACGCGCGAGGAGTTCGAGGCGCACGAGGCGCGGGTGTGCATCCACGACGGCGCGCTGCTCGCCGACCCGAGCCGGGTCCGCCGATACTCCGAGGAGCAGTACTTCAAGAGCCCGGCCGAGATGGCGGCGCTGTTCGCCGACCTGCCGGAACTCCTCGAGAACGGCGTCGAGATCGCCAAGCGATGCTCGCTCGAGATCAAACTCGGCGCCTCGATGCTGCCGGCCTACCCGGTGCCCGAGGGCGGCACCACCGAGGAGTACCTGCGGGCCGAGGCCGGCGTCGGCCTCGGCCGGCGGCTCGCGGCCGCGGGCATTCGCGCCGGCGCGCGCGCCGGCGAGGACGACTATCGGCGGCGCCTCGATCTCGAGCTGTCGGTCATCTGCAGCATGGGTTTCGCGGGCTACTTCCTCATCGTCGCCGACTTCATCCGCTGGGCGCGCGGCCACGGCGTACCGGTGGGGCCGGGGCGCGGATCGGGAGCCGGCTCCCTGGTCGCCTGGGTGCTCGGCATCACCGATCTCGATCCGATCGAGCACGACCTGCTGTTCGAGCGCTTCTTGAATCCGGAGCGCGTGTCGATGCCGGATTTCGACGTCGACTTCTGCATGGAGGGCCGGGACCGGGTCATCGAGTACGTGGCCGCGAAGTACGGCCGCGAGCGCGTCTCGCAGATCATCACCTACGGCACGCTGGCCGCGAAGGCGGTGGTGCGCGACGTCGGCCGCGTGCTCGGCCACAACTACGGCTACGTCGACCGGATCGCCAAGCTGATCCCCTTCGAGATCGGCATCACGCTCGACAAGGCGCTCGAGCAGGAGGAGGAGCTCAAGCGCCTGTACGCGGGCGACGCGGACGTGCGCGAACTGATCGACCTGGCGCGCAAGCTCGAGGGCCTGGCCCGCAACGCCGGCACGCACGCGGGCGGCGTGGTCATCGCGCCCTCGGTGCTGACCGACTTCACGCCGCTGTACCGCGAGCAGGGCGGCACCACTCCGGTCACCCAGTTCGACAAGGACGACGTCGAGGCGGCCGGCCTGGTCAAGTTCGACTTTCTCGGCCTGCGGACCCTCACGGTCATCGACTGGGCGGTGCGCGACATCAATGCGGCGCGGGCCGCCGCGGGCGAGCCGCCGCTCGAGATCAACGCGCTGCCCATGGACGACGCGGCGACCTACCAGCTGCTGAAGAGCACCCGCACCACGGCCGTGTTCCAGCTCGAATCGCGCGGCATGAAGGACCTGATCCGCCGCCTGCAGCCGGACCGGTTCGAGGACATCGTGGCGCTGGTGGCGCTGTTTCGCCCGGGGCCGCTGCAGTCGGGCATGGTGGACGACTTCATCGCGCGCAAGCACGACACCAGCGGCGCGGCCATCGACTACCTGCACCCGGACCTGAAGCCCGCGCTCGAGGCCACGTACGGCGTGATCCTGTACCAGGAACAGGTCATGCAGATCGCGCAGATCCTCGCCGGCTACACCCTCGGCGGGGCGGACCTGCTCCGGCGCGCCATGGGCAAGAAGAAGCCCGAGGAGATGGCCAAGCAGCGCTCGGTGTTCGTGGACGGGGCGGTGGCCCGCGGCGTGCGCGAGGCCGAGGCGACCCGCATCTTCGACCTGATGGAGAAATTCGCCGGCTACGGCTTCAACAAGTCGCACTCGGCGGCTTACGCGCTGCTCTCGTACCAGACGGCGTGGCTGAAGGCGCACCATCCGGCGTCCTTCATGGCGGCCGTGCTCTCCGCCGACATGGACAAGACCGACAAGGTGGTCACGCTCATCGACGAGTGCGCGAGCATGCGGCTGACCGTGCAGCCGCCCGACCTGAACGAGTCGGTCTACGCCTTCCGGGTCGCGGCGCCCGATGCCATCCGCTATGGCTTGGGGGCGATCAAGGGGGTGGGCGCCTCGGCGGTCGAGGCGATCGTCGAGGAGCGCGCCGCCCGCGGGCCCTTTGCCAGCCTGACCGATCTGTGCCGGCGGGTCGACCTGACGCGCGTGAACCGGCGGGTGTTCGAGGCGCTGATCAAGTCGGGGAGCCTGGACCGCATCGGCGCGAATCGCGCCACCCTGTGGGCGGAGCTCGACCGGGCCGTGCAGCTCGGCGAGCAGAATTCGCGCGCCATGAGCGTGGGTCAGGTGGACCTGTTCGGTCTCGGCGCGGCCGAGGACCCGGTGGCCCCCGACTGGAGCGAGTCGCAGCGGCTCGCCGGCGAGCGCGAGACGCTCGGCCTGTTCCTGAGCGGCCATCCGATCACGCCCTACGAGCCGGATCTCAAGTTCCTGGTGAGCACGCGGCTGGTCGACGCCGGGGGGCCGAAACCGGCCGCGCCGGCCGGGGAGCGCGGCTGGTCCGCCCCGAAGCCCGTGACGGTCGCGGGCCTCGTGCTCGAGATCCGCCGCCGGCCCAACCGGGTCATCCTGATCCTGGACGACCGCAGCGCACGGATCGAGGTGAGTCTGTTCGACGAAACCTTCCAGCAGCACCGCGATATCATCGTCAAGGACGCCATCCTGATCGTCGAGGGGAACCTGCGCTACGACGACTTCATCGAGGCGTGGCGGGTGCAGGCCAAGACCTTGATGGACATCGACCGCGCGCGCGAGCGCTATGCGCGCCGCCTGTGGCTGCGCTGGCCGGCGGCGTTCGACGGACCGCAGGGGCTCGCTCGATTCGAGGCCCTGCTGCAGCCGTACCTGCGCGGCCCCTGCGCGGTGAGCGTCGTGCTCGACCGCCCCGGATATGCCGGGAGGCTCAACCTCGCGCCCGCCTGGTCGATTCGGCCGACGCGCGAGCTGCTCGACCGCCTGACCACATTGGTCGGGCGGGAGGGCTGGTATTTGGTGTATGGTCCGCGAAGCGACTTTCGGGGTGAGGAAACCTCTTCATGGCGATGAATTTTCTGGAATTCGAGCAACCCATCGCGGAGCTCGAGGCAAAGATCGAGGAACTCCGGTTCCTGAGCAGCGATGCCAGCGTGAACCTGAACGAGGAGGTCAAGCGCCTGCAGGCCAAGAGCCGGGCGCTCACGAACACCATTTTTGCCAACCTGACTCCCTGGCAAATCACGCAGTTGGCGCGACATCCTCAGCGTCCCTATACGCTGGATTACGTCTCCATGATCTTCACCGACTGGCAGGAACTGCACGGCGACCGCATGTACGGCGACGATCTCGCCATCGTCGGCGGATTGGCGCGTCTCGGCAGCCTGCCCGTGATGCTCATCGGCCAGCAAAAGGGGCGCGATACCAAGGAGCGTGTTCGCCGAAACTACGGCATGCCGAAGCCCGAAGGCTACCGCAAGGCCCTGCGCCTGATGCGGCTGGCCGAGCGCTTCCGCCTGCCCATCGTCACCCTGATCGACACGCCCGGCGCCTATCCCGGCATCGGCGCCGAGGAACGCGGCCAGAGCGAGGCGATCGCCCGCAACCTGTTCGAGATGTCGAACCTGGCCTCGCCCATTCTCTCCGTGGTGATCGGCGAGGGCGGCTCGGGCGGCGCGCTCGCGATCGGCGTCTGCGATCGGCTGGTGATGCTGCAATTCAGCGTCTATTCGGTGATCTCTCCGGAGAGCTGCGCCTCGATCCTGTGGAAGAGCACTGAAAAGAAGGAGATTGCGGCCGACGCCATGGGCGGCACCGCCGAGCGGTTGAAGAAGCTCGGCTTGGTGGACGAG
>JAJXZV010000086.1 GCA_021779875.1 Pseudomonadota bacterium | reverse complement strand
ACGCGCTGGTCGTCGCGGACCTCGACGCGGCGCATGCCGCCGCGGCCGGCGCGCCTACCCTGATGGTCGTCGGCGGCGCCGAGATCTACGGCCTGTGCCTGCCGTCGGCCACCCGCATCCACCTCACGCTGGTGCATACCCACGTCGAGGACGGCGATGCCTTCTTCACGGCCTGGCGCGGCCTCGAGTGGCGCGAATCCCGGCGCGCGCGGCGCGAGCCCGACGCCGACAACGCCTTCGCGATGAGCTTCCTCACGCTGGACCGGATCGCCTCCTAGGCCGGAGCCGGCGCTGCGAGCGGCGGCAGGTCACGCAGGACCGCGCGCCCGGCGAGCTCGAAGTCGACCTCTTGCAGCGTGTCGGCCGTGCGTGTCGCCTCCACGAGCAGGCGGCTCTGCACGAGCCCGCGCTCGAGCGCGGTGCGATAGCCGATCTCGTGATGGAACATCACCATGGCGTAGCGCGGAATGAAGCGCAGCGGATGCAGGCGCTCGAGCTCCAGCGCCAGGGCCTGCTGCAGGCGGAATTTCGGGTCGTTGACGCGGGCGCGCATCTCCAGGTAGTTCTCGATCGCCATGGCCGCGATCGCGTCGGTGTTCGCCTTGCGCGCGGCGAAGAAATCCGCGAACAGCGCCTCCCACGACGAATGGCGCGCGAGCAGCGCATCGAACTCGACGCAGTCCTCGAAGCAGCAGTTCATGCCCTGGCCGTGGAAGGGCACGATGGCGTGCGCCGCGTCCCCGACGAGGGCGGCGGCGGCGCCGGAGTGCCAGGCCGAGCAATACACGGTGCCGAGCGATCCGACCGGATGGGTCCGGAACTCGGCGTCGAGGTCGGGCATCGCATCGATCACGTCGGGAAAATTCGCCCGGAGGAAATCCGATGCGGCCGGTCCCTCGCCCAGCGCGGCGAAACTCACCGGTCCGCGCATCGGCAGGAACAGCGTCGCCGTGAAGCTGCCGTCCTCGTTCGGCAGGGCGATGAGCATGAACTCGCCGCGCGGCCAGACGTGCAGCGCTTCGCGCTCGAGCCGGTGGCCGCCCAGGGCGTCCGGCGGGATGGTCAGCTCCTTGTACCCGTGGTCGAGCGGCTGCTCGCGCGTCTCGATCAAGCCGTCCTCGGTCATGCGGCGGCGCAGCCGCGAGCCGGCTCCGTCGCAGCCGAGCAGCGGGCGCATGGGCACTTCGACGGTGCGATCCGCGGCCAGATCGCGAAAGGTGGCGCTGCGCCGCCCGAAGTCGGCGCCCTCCAGGCGATGACGGAAGCGCAGGCTCACGCCGGGCGCGCGTGCCGCCACCCGCAAGAGCGCCTGGTTGAGCCGGTGGCGCGAGATCGAGTAGATGACCTCCGCCGCGCGTTGCCCGTAGGGCTGGAACGAGAGGCTGCCGTCGAGCGCGTGGATCATGCGTCCGCGCATCGGCACCAGCCCCGGGGCGATCTCGGCGAACACGCCCGCCTCGCGCAGCGCGTGGATGCCCCGATCGGCGAGCGCGAGGTTGATCGAGCGGCCCGAGTCGCCGGCCCCGTCGCGCGGATCCGGACGCGCCTCGTACAACTCGACGCGAAAGCCGCGACGCTCGAGCAGGATCGCGAGCAGGGCGCCGCTCGGGCCCGCGCCCGCGATGCGCACCGGTTGGTCGGCCGGCATCATGTCCCGAGCAGTCCCGCCATCACGCTCACCGCGTGGTGCACGTCGGCGTAGGAGTTGTACAGCGGCGTCGGCGCGAGGCGCAGCACGTCCGGCTCGCGCCAGTCCCCGATGACGCCGGCCGCGCCCAGGCGCTCGTGGAACCGGCGCGCCGGTCCGGCCGGCAGCTTCAGGCGCAGGCTCAGCTGACAGCCGTGCTGCGACGGCGCGGCGGGAGTGATGATCTCGGCCATACCCGGCAGCCGTTGCTCGATCGATCGGCGCAGATACCCGGTGAGCGCGCTCGATTTGGCGCGCAGCCGAGAGAGGCCGGCCTCGGCGAACAGCTCGAGCGAGGCGAGGAGCGGCGCGCTCGACAGCACCGGCGGATTGCTGATCTGCCAGCCCTCGGCGCCCGGCATCGGCTCGAAATCGGCGTCCATTCGAAAGCGCGTGTGCTTGTCGTGTCCCCACCATCCGGCGAAACGCGGCACCCCGGGATCGCGCGCGTGGCGCTCGTGCACGAAGCAGCCCCCGACGGCGCCCGGTCCTGCGTTCAGGTACTTGTAGCTGCACCACACCGCGAAGTCGGTCTGCCAGTCGTGCAAGGACAGCGGCAGGTTGCCGATCGCGTGCGCGAGGTCCAGTCCGACGGCCGCGCCGGCGCGGCGCGCCGCGCCGATCAACGGCTCGAGTTCCAGGGCCTGACCCGTGAGGTACTGGACGCCCGGCAGCAGCACCAGGGAGAGCCGGCGGCCCTCGCGCTCGATCAGCTCGAGCAGGTCGCCGGTGCGCAGGATCCGTTCGCCCTCGCGCGGCGCCGCCTCGATCAGGTGCCGGTGCGGATCGAGCCCGTGATACTTCAGCTGCGAGACCACGGCATAGCGGTCGGAGGGGAAGGCCGACTGCTCGATGAGGACGCAATTCCGGTCGGCGGACGGACGGAAGAAGCTGACCATCATCAGGTGCAGATTCACCGTCAGGGAGTTCATCGCGACGACCTCGTGGTCGGCGGCGCCGGTCAGGCGTGCGAGCGGCGCCGCGAACCGCTCGTGGTAGGCGATCCAGGGACGGGCGGCCGCGTGATGCCCGAGCACGGCGAGGCGCCGCCAATCGCCCATCTCCTGCTCGACCTGGGCGGCGGCGGACTTGGGCTGCAGGCCGAGGGAATGCCCGCACAGGTACACCTGCCGCCGGCCGGCGGCGTCGGAGGGATGATGAAATCGCTCGCCGAAGCCGCGCAGCGGGTCGTCGGCGTCCCGCGCGTGCGCGTCATCGGGGCTTGGGTCGCTCATGGCGTCCGGGCGCCTAGGGCGCCTGCATCACGTTTCCGCAGGCCCGGCAGGTGCGCAGCGCCGCGTCGCCGTAGAAGCGCGCGAAGATGGCGGGCAGCTCCGTCTCGATGTTCGCGACCGGCACGCGTTCCATGTGCAGGCGCCCGCCGCAGCGCTCGCAGTACCAGGAAAATCCGTCCAGTTCGTCCGCCGTGCGGCGCCGCTCGACCACGAGTCCGATGCTGCCCGCGGGGCGCCGCGGCGAATGCGGGACCTCGGCCGGCAGCAGGAAGATCTCCCCGGCGCGTATCGGCACGTCGGCGATCCGCCCCTCGTGCACGATCTTGAGGACCATGTCGCCCTCGACCATGTAGAACAGCTCCTCGCCGGGGTCGTGGTGGAAGTCCTTGCGGGCATTCGGCCCGCCCACCGCCATCACGATGAACTCCGAATCCTGGTACAGCAGCTTGTTGCCCACGGGCGGCTTCAGCAGCGCGCGGTTGTCCTCGATCCATCGTCGCAGGTTGAACGGAGGCGCGATTCGCATGCCGCCATTATAGCGGGCCGCCGGGTCGTTCAGT
Source organism: Pseudomonadota bacterium (assembly GCA_021779875.1). Lineage (GTDB taxonomy): Bacteria > Pseudomonadota > Gammaproteobacteria > Steroidobacterales > Steroidobacteraceae > Bog-1198. Next base: position 1,115 of record JAJXZV010000086.1, on the reverse strand, counting down.
CGGCCGCCGGCAGCCGTGCCTGCGCGCAGGCGACGCTCACCGCACGAGGATCGCCGCCGTCGATCCGCGCCGCGGTCAGGCGGCCGCCCCAGACGCAGCCGGTGTCGAGCGCGAGCACGCGGGCATTCGCGAGGTAGCCGAGCGTCGACCAATGGCCGAACACGATGCGCGGACCTTGCCAGCGCGCGTCCGGCCACTCGAACCAGGGGATCAGCGCGCGGCTGCGCTCGTGTTCGGGAGCCTGCTTGGCGCGCAGGACCAGACGGCCGGCCCCGTCGACGTAGCGCAGGCGCGTGAAGCAATTCACGGTGAAGCGCAGCCGGTCGGCGCCGCGCAGGCCCTCGTCCCAGCGGTCCGGCCGGTCCCCGTACATGCCGTCGAAAAGCGCGCGCGGATCGCGCTGCAGCGCGTGCTCGAATTCGCGCGCACAACGGCGCGCGGTGTCGAGATCCCACTGCGGCGCGAGGCCCGCGTGCAGCATGCAGTACCCGAGCGACTCGTCCTCGTGCAGCAGCGGCCGGGCGAGCAGCCAGGCGAGCAGTTCCTCGCGGTCGGGTGCGCGCATGATCTCATCGAGCGTGTCGTCGCCGCGCATCCGGCCGGCGCCCGCGGCGACGGCGAGCAGGTGCAGGTCATGGTTGCCGAGGACGACCGTGGCGGCGTCTCCCAGGTCGCGGACCCGGCGCAGCACGGCGAGGGAGTCCGGTCCCCGGTTCACCAGGTCGCCGACGAACCACAGTCGATCCCGCGCGGGGCGGAAATCGAGCGCGTCGAGCAGCGCGCCAAGCTCCTGGTCGCAGCCCTGGACGTCGCCGATCGCGAAGACCGCCATCCGGGGTCCGCGGCGCAGCTAGTGGAGGACACCCGGCATGGCGAGCCTGAACGGGGCGATGGGGGCGTCGAATTGCTGCCCGTCGTCCGCGACCATCTGGTAGCTGCCCTGCATGGTGCCGACCGGCGTTTCGATGACCGCCCCGCTCGAATACCGGAAACCCTGTCCGGGCTTGAGGTAGGGCTGCTCGCCGACCACGCCGTCGCCGCGGGTCTCCTTCACGTTGCCGTTCGCGTCCGTGATGATCCAGTGCCGCGTCATCAGGCGCGCCGACAGCCGGCCT
>JAJXZV010000078.1 GCA_021779875.1 Pseudomonadota bacterium | reverse complement strand
TCGACCAGCAGGTCGGCGAGCGCCTCGTCCTCGAGGTCGTGGACCTGGCCGGCGATTTGCGCGTACTGCTCGTCGTCGCCGCGCAGCAGAGCGTCGCGAATCGCCGCGTGCAACTGCGCTTCACGCGCCTGCAGGACGCGCTGGAAGTGAGGCAGGTCGATGCCCGATGTCGTTGCCGTCATTCGTCGTTCCTCCGCCGCCATTTCACCGGAAAATTCGTCGATTGCCATGCGTGGAAGCCGCACCGACCCGCCGGATCGCACGCTACGCACAATTACGGACACTCCGGCCGCCGCCACCGCACTACCATTCCCGATGCGACATCGAGACCTCGAACTCGGCGAATCGGGAGGGTGGCATGAACGAGAGAGTCGGAAGCCCCAGGATCGGCCAGTGGTACCGCCGCGGCGGCAAGGGCGGGCCGTTCCTGGTCACGGGAAGGGATCCGCACGCGGGCACCATCGAGATTCAATCGCTGGACGGGGACCTCGACGAGATCGACGAGGCCAACTGGAGCGCCTTGCCGCTCGAGTTTGCGGAGGCTCCCGAGGACAGCAGCGGGCCGCTGGATTCGCAGCCCGATCAGACCGGTGACGAGGGGACCCCCGAGGCCCCGGCGGAGCTCTTGGAGACGTTGGAGAACGAGCCCGATCCGCTCGCGGAAGCGGAGGCGGAGGCCGAAGCCGAACCGCGGGAGGCGACGCCGACCGATCGCCCACCCGGCAAGCCGCGCCGCCGCGCGGCGCGCTAACCCACCGTGATCTGCAGCGAGCCGAGTTTCTCGATCGTGGTGACCACCCGATCCCCGGTCTGGAGCCAGACCTGGCGGCCCTTGGGCATGCCGAGCACCACCCCCTCCGGGGTGCCGGTGTAGATGAGGTCGCCGGGTTCCAGCGGGAACAGGTGCGAGGTGAACGCGATGATCTGCTGGCAATTGAAGATGAAATCGGCGGTGCTGGACGACTGGCGCAGCTCGCCGTTCACGCGGGTCTCGAGCTTCAGGGCGTTGGGGTCGCCCACGAGGTCGGCGCTCACGAGATAGGGGCCGAGCGGGGCGAAGCCGTCGCTCGACTTGCCCGCCAGCCACTGGCTGGTGATGAGCTGATAGCTGCGCTCCGAAAAATCGATGCCCGTGCAATAGCCGTGGACGTGGTCGAGGGCGTGCCCCTCGCCGACCGCCACGCATCGTTTGCCGATGACGATGACCAGCTCGCCCTCGTAGTCGAAGTGGTTGCCGGGCAGACCCGCGGTCGGCACGACCGCGCGGTGGTGGGTCAGCGCATTGTTGAACTTGTTGAACAGGATGGGCACCGCGGGTTCGGCCATGCCGATCTCGCTGGCGTGCCGGCGGTAATTGAGCCCGACGCAGACGATCTTCTGCGGATGGACGACGGCTGGCGCAAAGGGCGCGTCGGCCTCCGCGATCCGCCAGTCGCCGGCGCGTTCGGCCTGCACGGCCGCCAGGCACTCGTGCAGCTGACCGGCGCCATCGCGGATCAGTTCGTCGGTGGTCTGCGGCACGGAGAATCCCATGTGGTGCGCGGCACGGGTCACCTCCAGCAGGCCGGCGCCGGTGCTGACCGCCAGGCGTGGACCATCGGGACCGCGCAGGTTCGCGAGCTTGAGACCGGAGGTGGAGGCGAGGGGGCGTCTCGTGGTGTCGATGCTCACGGGACGAGTATACCGAGCGGGCCTCGTGTCGGGCCATAATGGTCGCTCGATCTCCATGGCCCGCAGAGAGGACCGTCGATGCAGTTCCTGGACGCCGCTCGAGTGGCCGCCCATCTCGACCGCCGAGTATTGATCGATGCCCTGGATGCCGCCTTTCGGCGGCCTCATTCGGCACCCGATCGGCAGCATTACCCGCTGGAATCCGACGCCTCGGGGCGAACCGGCGGCACGCTCCTGGTCATGCCCGCCTGGAACGGCGGACACGCGCTCGGCGTGAAGCTCGTGACCGTGTTTCCGGACAACGACTCGCGCGGCCTGCCCACCGTTTGCGCGAGCTACGTCATGATGGACCGACGCACGGGGGAGCCGCGCGCGATCCTCGATGGGACCGAACTCACCCGGCGGCGCACCGGCGCCGCCTCGGCGCTGGCATCGCGCCACCTGTCGAGGCCCGAAGCGTCGCGCCTGCTCATGGTGGGCACCGGAAACCTCGCAGCCCATTTGATCGACAGCCACGCCCTGGTGCGGCCGATCCGCGAGGTGCGCATCTGGGGTCGGCGCTTCGAGCGGGCCGACGCGTTGGCCGCGTCCCTGCGGCGGCCCGGATTGGCGGTCGAAGCGGCTCGCGAGCTCGAGGCCGCGGTGCGCTGGGCCGACATCATCAGCTGCGCGACGCTCTCGCGGGAACCTCTGGTGCGCGGCGCATGGCTCGCACCCGGCCAACACCTCGACCTGGTGGGGGCATTCACGCCCGCCATGTGCGAGGTCGACGATGCGGCCGTCGCACGCAGCGAGCTGTTCGTCGACACCCGTTCGGGGGTGCTGGGCGAATCGGGCGAGATCATCGGCGCCCTCGCGCGCGGCGTCATCCGGGAGTCCGCGCTGCGCGCGGAATTCGGTGATCTGCCGCGAGGAACGTTCCGGCGCTCGACGCCGCAGGCCATCACGCTGTTCAAGAGCGTGGGCGCGGCGCTCGAGGATCTGGTGGCCGCCGAAATCGTCGTCCAGGGCGCCGACGGGCTCCGACCAGGTGAGCCACCTGGGCGCCCAGCTCGTAGTAGCCTTCCTTCGCGGCCCTGAAACGCGGGCGCGCCGCCGTCGTGACCGGGAGCGGGGAGTCCGACTCGTCCATCTGTCCGCACGCCAGGCGAGCGAGGTCGCGGCCGAAGGAGGTCCCCGGCGCGATGCCGCGGCCGTTGTAGCCGCTCATCGAGACGACGTTGCGGCCGAGACGATGAAACCGCGGCAGCGCATCGTCCGTCATCCCGATCCAGCCGTACCATTCGTGCTCGAACTCGACGTGCCCCAGTTGCGGAAAGAGCGCGAGCAGCGCGCGCCGACCCCAATCCCGGTGAATGAAGCGCCCCGCGCCGCGCAGCGCCCCGACGCTGCCGAACACGAGCCGCCCGTCGCGATCGAGGCGCAGGGAGGACAACACCTCGCGGGTGTCCCACAGACCCTGGCGTCCGGGAAGTATGGTTGCGCGAATGTCCTCGGGCAGAGGCGCCGTGGCGAGGTTGAAGTAGGGCAGGCGCACCAGCTCGGTCCGCAGCGCGCTCCAGACGCGCCGGGAATAGGCATTGGTCGCCACGAGCACCCACGGCGCCGTGACGCTGCCGTTCGCGGCGCGAAGGCGCCATCGATCCCCGCCATCCTCCGCCGCAACCACGGGGCTGTCGGTGTGGATCGTCGCGCCAAGCGTCATGGCGGCGGCCGCCAGTCCGCGCGCGTAGGCGAGTGGCTGCAGGGTCCCCGCCCGGCGATCGAGCAAGGCGCCGCGGTAGGCGCGCGTGCCCACCAGGCGGAAGGCCGCCTCGGCGTCGAGCAATTCCACCGGCGCGCCCAGTGCGTGCCACTGCCGGGCGCGCTCGGCGATGTCGCGTTCGCCGCGGACGCCGACGGCGCAGTGCAGGGTCCCGTTGCGCGTCGCCTGGCAGTCGATGCGGTATTTGTCGATCAGCTCGAAGACCAGGCCGGGCGCATCGCTGAGCTGACGGAGCAGCCGCGCGCCGCGGGTTTCGCCCAATGTCCTCTGCAGTTCGGCCGGCGTGACCCACAGGCCGGCGTTCACCAGCCCCACGTTGCGACCCGAGCCTCCGAAGCCGATCTGCGCGGCCTCCAGCACGGCGACCCGCCGGCCCGTCCCGGCCAGGTGCAGCGCCGCCGAAAGCCCGGTGTAGCCGGCGCCGACCACCGCGACGTCCGCCGTGAGGTCCGTGGCCAGGGGCGAGGTGGGCGGCGCCGGCGGTGCCGAGGCCTCCCAGAGACCGTGAGATCGAGGATCGCCGTGCATGGGTCGGTGGGTCCGGATCGGCCGCCCGTCATGGGCTCGGCGTCTGCACCAGGCGATAGCCGACCGCCGTCTCGGTCAGCAGGTGCCGCGGACGCGCCGGCTCGTCCTCGAGCTTCTGGCGCAGGTGCCCCATGTAGACCCGCACGTAATGTCCGTCCTCTGCGTGCGAAGGGCCCCAGACTTCGCGCAGGATCTGCCGCTGCGTGAGGACCTTGCCGGCGTTCGCGATCAGCAGCGTGAGCAGCCGATACTCGATCGGCGTCAGATGCACGGCGGCTCCCCGCTTGTGCACCGTGCGCCCGGACAGATCGACCCGCACCTCGCCGAACTCGAAGATCGCGTCCGGTCCCGCGGCGGCGCCCAGGTGCCGCCGCGAAGCGGCGCGTACGCGCGCGAGCAGCTCACCCACGCCGAACGGCTTGGTCAGGTAATCGTCCGCGCCGGCGTCGAGCGCCTCGATCTTGTCCTGCTCGCCCATCCGGGCCGACAGCACGATGACCGGTACCTTCGACCAGGTGCGCAGGTGATGAATGAACTCCACGCCGTCGCCGTCGGGCAGTCCGAGGTCGAGGATCACGAGCCCGGGCCTGCGGGTTCCGGCATCGCTAAGCCCCCGGCGCACGGTGTCGGCCTCGTGCACGACC
>JAJXZV010000060.1 GCA_021779875.1 Pseudomonadota bacterium | reverse complement strand
CCCTGGGCACGCCGGCTCGCGGCCGCCACCGCGGTCTGCCGCGCGCGGTCCTGCCGGGACCAGGTCGCGGCGTAATACCAGGCGAGCATCCCGAAGCCGAGCACGCCCATGAGCCCCACGGCGAGCAGGCTGCCGAGCCGCGACTGCAGCGACGGCAGCCGGTCGAGGGACGCGCGCGGCCGCTCCCCGGCGATCCCGGTGTTTGCGGATTCCTCGGCGCTCATGGCGTCGGCCCCTGCACCCGGCGCTCGACCCGCGGCGTGATCGTGCCGCTGTCCAGGCGGGTGCCCCCGCCGCCATAGCCGCGATTGACGACGCAGCCCGCCGCCCGGCCCCGCCGCAGCACGAAGCGCCGGGCGACCCGGTGCAGCACCAGTTCGTCGGCCTCGACGCTGAAGTTCACCAGCGATTCGCTGTCGTCCTCGTTGCGCACGAACACCGCGGGCAGCTCGGCGTTGGCGGCGAATCGCAGGCGCGTATGCACCCCGTCGTCCGAGGCCGCGAGCGGCCGCAGCGGCGCGGGCCCGCAGTACCAGTAGTCGAGGTTCCGCGGCCGTTCGCCGCCGGCCTCGTCGAGCTGCGCCTCGATGCGGCGGGCGGCGTCCTCCGCGGCCTCGCGCACCGGCTCGGGCGGATAGATGAACCGCAGCGCGTAGATCACGTCCGGGTCGGCCGCATCGGGACGCTGCGGCGTGGCGGCGTAGTCGAATTGGTACTGCCGGCGATCGGTGAGCACCGTGAGGTTGGTGGACACCCGGGCCGCCTTGGGTTTCAAGAACAGGTGATTGTCCTCGGCCGCGTAGGCGATCCCCTCGATGTCGCCGGCGCCCAGCCCGACGAAGCGCTCGCCGGGCGCGAATTGCAGGTCGATCTGGTAGCCGACGAAACCCCGCAGGCGCACCACGTCCTGGTCGCTGTAGCGGACGGTGCGGATGCGCGCATCGACGGCGCCGCGCGGCGGCATGGTCTCGGCGAGCGCCGGGCCGCCGCCGAGCAGGGCGATCAGGCATCCGGCGGCGAAGCGTGTGGCGTGCATCATGGCGACTCCTTGGCGGTCGGATCGAGCGCCTCCGGTTCGGCGTGGAAGTCGACGACCTTGAAGCCGAGCGGGTTCCAGCGCCGGATCCCCGGGTCCTGCGCGGGTGCGGCGTAGGCGTACTGCACGGTCGCGATCCAGTGGCTGACCTTCTCCTGGGCGCCGCCCGCCTGCCGCTCGGCCTTGAGGTAGCGCACCTGGGCGAGATCGGCGAGACCGCTCGCGCGAGTGAAGAAACTCACCGAAGCGACCTGCACCCGCACCGAGCCGCCATCCTTGTGCAGGTTCAGCGGCGAGCCGGGATTGGTCGCGTTCCACAGGGCCGACCAGGCCTGATTGCGCTGCGCCGAGTGGAAGGCGCCGCACTCCTCGTAGTCGCTCTCGGCGGTGGCGAAATTGAATCGCTCGCAGACCGTGAGATAGTGCGTGAGAAAGTAGCGCGTGACCGCCTCCGGTGCGTCGGCCCGACCGGCGTACACCGGCACCACGTCGACCACGCCGGTGGTTGAATCGACCCGGACCACGAACGGCTCGACGCGCTTCAGCGGCATGAGCGCGGCGAGCGCGATCACGCTCGCGACCGTCGAGAGCCATCCGGCCGCGGCCAGCAGCCAGGCGAGGCGGGCGCTGCGGCGCTGCAGGGCGGCGCGATCGGCGTCCCAGGACTGCGCGGCCTGGAAATACTCGGCGAGCGGCGCGGCGGCGCTCACGGCGCGCTCCGCGCCGGGCGGCCCGGCGCCTCACCGGCCGGCGCGGCAGGCGCGACCGGTGCGTTGATCGGTCGAAGGTGCAGGTCACGGCGCACCGGCTGCGGCCCACAGCCGCACAGCAGCCAACAGAGACAGGCGACGACTCGCATATTTCACCCTCCTGGGTCGATGGGCAGGACCGTCAAGAATCCCCGTGGTCATCGCCGGGCGGCGCACGCTCCGGCATCACTCGATCCGCAGCCGCCCGGCCGCCCGCGAGCCGGCCGATTGCGCGCGCGGCGTGCCCGCCGCCGTACCTCATGGCGAAACGCGCCGGCGGGCTGCCGCTCAAGGCCGTGGCGCCGCGCCAGCCGAGCGCCGCCGCGCGGCTCACGGTGCCGAACGAGGTGAGCGCCACGCCGCCGGCGAGCGCCGCGGCGATCGGCATGATCTGGCGCAGGATCAGCAGCACCAGGCCCGCCATCAGCAGCATGTTCAGGGCGTCCACGGTGGCGATGGCGCTGCCGAGGGCGGCGGTCTGCGCCGCATAGGACTGCATGACCTGCAGCATCAGGGAATTCACCATCACCGTGAGCACGGTGACCAGCGCGTAATTGGTCAGCTGCGCGAGCCACGCGACGAACAGTCGGCGCGTCGTCTGGAACAGCAGCATCACGATGAACAACGGCCCCAGGGCCAGCAGCAGCGCGAGCGCGACGCTCGATAGCGCGATCAGGAACATGGTGTACACGCACAGCGCCCCGACCAGGCACCACACGGCGGCGGCCGCGAGGTCGAACCCCCAGCCGCTCGGCAGGTAGGAGCCCTTGTCCCAGAGGTATCCGGCCACCGTGCCGCCGCGGTCCCAGATGGCGTCGACCGTGCCCACCGGATCGGTGGCGCCGACCAGCGCCCCGGCGAGCTCGGCCGGCGCCGTATAGAAGGTGTCGACCACCACCGTGTTGTACAGCCAGAGCCGCAGCCCGCAGCCGAGCACCAGCGCGAGCAGGCCGATGCGCTTCAGACCCGCCAGAATCGGCTCGTCGATCTTGCCGGTGAGGCTGAGATAGCCCCAGCCCATGACGTACAGCGTCGCGACCGTCACCACCGCCGGCTCGAGCACCCCGGCGAGCCGCGCCGTGTTGGCGCCCACGTAGGTGGCGAGCTGCTGATTGAGCCAACTCCAGAACGTCGCGAAGAATCCCATGGTGGGCCGCACCCGTGCCGTCAGGGAACCGGCTGGAACCGCGAGCCGAACTGTCCCTGGGCGGCGAGCGAGGCTTCTCGTTCCTTGAGCCGATTGGCCGCATCCTGCGCCTGGGTCGACTGGTACAGCGCCTGCACCTTGGTCTGCTCGTTCGCCAGCATGGCCAGCTCCGCGCTCATGCGCGCCTGCAGATCGAGGACCGCCTTCTGATCGCCGGCCGCCGGGATGGCCGAGATCAGCGCCTGCAGCGAGGCGAACCGCGCGCTCGCGTTGGCGAGCGCCTCGCGCGTCAGCGCCTGCTGCAGCGCCGTGGCCTGGCGGGCCGCCACGATCTGCTCCCGGCCGGCCGCGAACAGCGTGGCGAGCCGAGCACCCGGCAGGACCGCATTGGCGGTCATCGCAGCGCTCACCTGCGCGGCGAGCGCACCGTAGGCGCCGCCCGCACCCTGCAGCAGCGCCTCGATCTGCAGCCAGTCGGGCGGCAGGTAGTTGCGCACCGTGCCGCCCAGGAGATTCTGCATGCCCCGCGGCCCGGTCGTGGACCGGAACGCCTGCTCGGCCTGCGTGAGCTCGCCGCGCGCGGTCTGCAACTGCTCCTGCAGCGTCTGCACCTCGGTGATCAGCTGCGTGAGCGACGCGCTGTCGATCACCGCCCACTGGGCGCGCGCCGCCGGCGAGGCCAGCATCGCGGCGGCCGCCGCCGCCACCCACCATCGACCCGTCGAATGGTTCATGATCGTCTCCTTCTGCCGTTGCCCCAATCACTCACGTCGAACGGCCGCGAGGAAGGCCGGCAGCCATGCGCTCGGATCCTCGCCCCGGGCCGCGATCGACTCCTGCATGCGCGCGAGGTTGCCGGCGCGCCCCGAAATCACCGCGAGTTCCTCCTCGAACCCCTTGAGGTCGAGCTGGCACACCACGCTGTGTCGGCCCTGCTTCACCAGGAATTTGCGCGACCCCGGCTCGATGGTCCGGTTGAGCAGCGCGAATTCGCGCTCGGTGAGGCCGAAGCCCTGGGTGTACTCGCCCACGTCCGCGTCGGCATTCGGGAAGAAGATCTTGGTGGGCGTCTGCTCGACCAGGGTGCGGCTGATCGGACTGTCGAGCACGTCGCTCGGGCTCTGCGTCGCCAGGCACATCACGGCGTTCAACTTGCGCCAGGTCTTGGGCCCGTCCTTGGCGAATCCCTCGAAGGCGCGGTCCGCGAGCAGCCGCCAGAATTCGTCCATCCAGCACACCAGGCGCCGGCCGTCGAGCAGCTGACGCACCAGGTGAAAGAGATAAGAAGTGACCGGCGTGCGGATGCGCGGGTGGTCCAGGAATTCCGTGACGTCGAAACCGACGATGGCCTGGTCGCCCAGGCGCGCGGCCAGGCTGTCCTGCGGATTGTCGAAGGCCCAGGCGTCCTCGCCGCGGCACGAGGCGCACCATCGGGCGAGCCGCGCGTGCAGCCCTTCCGGATCGGTCGGGTCCAGGAACTCGACCAGCCGCGACAGCCGCCTCGAGGGCGCATCGAGCGCGAGCGTGCCGCGCAGCGCCTGGTCGAGCTCGGCCTCGTCGCGCACCGCGGCGGCCGGCCGAACGGGTGTCTCGACGCCGGCGGCGCACAGCTGCCGCAGCCAGACCTTCAGGAATTCCACGTTGACCGGCGTGACCGGCAGCTGCAGCGGATTGAATCCGGTGG
>JAJXZV010000163.1 GCA_021779875.1 Pseudomonadota bacterium | reverse complement strand
CGACCGCCGAGGCGATCAACGTGACCTCGCGCACGCTGCTCGTGGAATTGCACGTCGACAACAACGCCGGGCTCCTGCAGCCGGGCACCTACGCCGAGGTGCACTTCGAGCTGCCGAACGACCCGAACATGGTGCGCATCCCGACCAGCGCCCTCGTGTTCCGCCAGGCGGGCATGCAGGTGGCCGCCGTGGACGGTCAGGGCCGGGTGCAGATGAAGCCGGTCAAGCTCGGACGCAATCTCGGCACCGACGTGGAGGTGTTGGCGGGCCTGACCACCAACGACCGCATCATCGAGAGTCCGCCGGATTCGCTTTCCACCGGCGACCTGGTGCGCATCGAGCCGGCCGGCAAGGCGGTCAAGGAATCCAAGGACTGACGGGGCGCCCGACGGGCGGCGGGTGGGGCTGCGCGAAGGTGAAGACGGCCGGCGTCGGGCCGGATTCGCGCAGCGTGCCGAGCTTTGCGAGCGCTTCGGCCACGGTCGGCCGGGCGCCGCGCGCGACCCACCACAGCGCCACGAACGGCTGCGACATCCGTTCGAACCACTCCTGCCGCCGGGCCATCACCTGCGCGTGCGCGGTCCGGTAGACGAAGGTGCGCAGCGCCGCCAGGTCGCGCCAGACGGAAATGTTGATGAGCGTGAGCTCGCCGAGCGGATTCGGCTGCACGGGCTCGCGGTCCTCTTCCCAGCGCCACACGAAGCCGGCGGAGGCGTCCGCGAGCGCATTGATGCGATCGAGCTGGGCGGTGAAATCCGCCATGGCCGGGGATTGCAGCGGCTCGCGCAGGGTGGCGACGTTCAGGTGGGCGAGCTCGAAGTCGGGCATGTTCCACGGGCCTCGTGAAGCCGGTATGCTCCAGTCTACCGGCAATCGAACGGACCATCGCCACCATGACCCAGACCGCCCCCAAGACCCTCCGCACCTCCGGCAGCCTCCGCGTCGCCGTGCTCGTCGTCGCCCTGTGCACCGCGCTCGCCGGGTGCGCCACCTACCGCAAGTGCGGCTTCGGCGGCTGCCCGGGTGACGCCGACATGCTGGCGGCGGTCAAGGCGGCCTTCGCCGAGCACCCCTCGCTCGGCCCGCCCACCGAGATCACCATCAGAGTCGTGGATCACGTCGTCTACCTGTACGGCCAGGTCAACACCGACTTCGACCGCCGGATGGCCGAGGACGTCGCCTACAAGGTGGACGGCGTGAACAAGGTGGTCAACTCGATCTCGTTGAACTACCCCTGACGGCGGCGCGGCCGGGACGCCGGTCAGCTTCTCGGGAAGCGGGCCATGGCCTCCATGACTTCGAGATCCATGTGATTGCGGATGTACTCCTGGGAGCCGTCGCGCGGCGGCGTATAGTCCCAGGCGGCGAGCCGCCCCTGGGTCAGGCTCTGGTTCACGAAGCGGCGCCGCCGCTGGCTGGCGAGCACATCCGCGTGCAGCCGTTCCAGGGAGATGCGCGTCTCGATCTGCCGTCGGAACTGCGCGCATCGGGCCTGCTGATCCGGCGCCGCGGCGAGATTGCGCAGCTCGTCGGGGTCGTCGCCTAGGTCGTACAGCTGATCCGGGTCCGCCGGGCAATGGATGAACTTGTAACGGCCCTCGCGGATCATCACCATCGGCGCGATCGCGCCTTCGGCCAGATATTCGCCCTCGACGCGGTCGTGGCCGGCGCCGCCCTCGAGGTGCGGCAGCAGGCTGCGGCCGGCGAGCGGCGCCGGACCGGCGCCGTCCGGTTCCAGCCCGGCCAGGTCGAGCAGCGTCGGCAGCACGTCCACCAGCGACACGGACTGCGCCACGCGGCGCGGCGCGAAGCGGCGCGGCGCGTGCACGATCAGCGGGATGCGGCTGCCGCCCTCGAAGAAGTTCATCTTGTACCAGAGCCCGCGCTCCCCGAGCATCTCGCCGTGGTCGCCGAGCAGGATCACGATGGTGTCGTCCGCGAGGCGCGCCTCCGCGAGCGCGCCGAGGAGGCTGCCGACCTGATCGTCGACGAAGGACACGGCGCCGTAGTACGCGCGGCGCGCGGCGCGGATCTGCTCGGGCGTGACGCTCTCGAGGTCGAGGCCGCAGACGTGCCGGAGCCTCCGCGAGTGCGGATCCCACTGCGATTCGGGCAGCTGCACGCGCGGCGGCGCGATCTCGACCCCGTCGTACAGGTCCCAGTAGGGGCGCGTGATGTTGTACGGATCGTGCGGGTGGGTCATGGAGACCACCAGGCAGAACGGCCGGCGCTCGCCCGCGCGGGCGAGGTCGTACAGCTTGCGGCGGGCGGTGAACACCACCTCTTCGTCGTAATCCAGCTGATTGCTGCGCACGCAGGGTCCGGCCTTGATGACCGAATCCATCGAGTGGTACCAGCTCGGCCGATGCTCGAAGCGCGTCCAGTCGGGCGTCCAGCCGAAATCCGCGGGGTAGATGTCCGGCGTGAGCCGCTCCTCGAAGCCGTGCAATTGGTCGGCGCCGCAGAAATGCATCTTGCCGGAGAGGATGGTGTGGTATCCGGCGTGCCGCAGGTGGTGGGCGAAGGTCGGCACCTCGGAGGGGAATTCGGCCGCGTTGTCGTAGGCGCCGATGGCCGAGGGGAGCTGGCCCGCCATGAAGGAGAACCGCGACGGCGCGCACAACGGGCTGTTGCAGTAGGCGGAATCGAAGACCACGCCCGAGGCCGCGAGCGCGTCGATGTGCGGCGCCTTGACCACGGCGTTGCCGTAGGCGGGCAGGGCCAGGGGGTTCAGCTGATCGGCCATCAGCACGAGGATGTTGGGCTTGCGGGGCACGCGCGGCTCCTTCGGAGGGGATGGGTGAGGGTCAGGCTTCGATCAGTCCGTGCCGGATCGCGATCAGGGTGAGCTCCGACTGATTGGCGACGCCGAGCTTCTGCTTGATGTTGTACAGGTGCGTGCCGACCGTCGAGGCGGACAGGTTCAGGTCCTGGGCGATCTTCTGCACCGTGGCGCCCGCCGCGAGGCGCACGAACACGTCGAATTCCCGCTCGGAGAGCTGCTGCACCGGCGACCTGTCGGCACCCTGGAATTCAGCGAGCGCGAGCTTCTGCGCGAGCGCGCCGTCGAGGTAGCGCCGGCCGGCGGCCACCGCGTTCACCGCCTCGACCAGCGCCTCCGGCGCGCTGCGCTTCGACAGGAAGCCGAGCGCGCCCTCCTGCAACGCCCGCCGCGCGTGCATGGGATCGTCGTGCGCCGACAGGGTGAGCACCCGCGCCTCCCGGTCGTGCGCCCGGATGCGGCGCAGGGCCTCGAGCCCGCCCATGCCGGGCATCGCCAGATCCATGACCACCACGTCGGGCCGCAATTCCTGGTATCGCTGGCACGCCGCCTCGCCGGAATCGGCCTCGGCGATCACCGACATGTCGGGCAGGGATTGCAGCAGCAGGCGAAACCCGGTGCGCACCACCGTGTGATCGTCGACCAGCAGGATGCGGGTCATGCCGCACCCGGCAGCGGCAGGTCGGCCGCGACGCGCACGCCGCGGCCCCCGGGTCCGGCGCCGACCTCGAACGCGCCGCCGAGCTGATCGCCGCGGTCGCGCAGGCCGCGCAGTCCGAAGTGCCCCGGACGTTGCCAATCTTCCGGCAGCCCCACGCCGTCGTCGGTCACGCTCGCGCGGATGCGGCCGGCATCCTCGCGCAGGTCAATGCCCACCCGGGTCGGCTGCGCGTGGCGCAGGGCGTTCATCAGCGCCTCCTGCACGAAGCGGTAGAGCGCCAGCGTGACGCTCGGGCCGAGGTCCGAGGCCAGGGAGTTCGACAGCTCCACGGCCACCGCCGGGTGGCGCCGGCGGTGGTCCGCGACCAGGTTCTGCAGGGCCGCCGCGAGGCCGAGCGAGTCGAGCGAGAGCGGCGTGAGCCGCGGGATCAGGCCGTGCATCGCATCGTAGAGCCTCGCCGCCTCGTCGGAGATCATGCGCGCCACCTCGCCGATCGAGTGGTCGAGCGCGTGCTCCGGGTTCGCGTGCTCCTGGTTGGCGATGGCGAGCGCGAGGCTGCGGATCGCGGTCACCGACTGGCCGAACTCATCGTGCAATTCGTGCGCGATCAAGCGTCTCTCCTCCTCGACCCGCTGGTCCGCCAGGGACGCGAGCTCGCGCCGCTCGGCGAGCCGGGCCTCGGCGGCGTGCGCCTTGCGCTCGGCCTCGACCTTGTCCTCGACGGCCTGGGCCATGCGGTTGAAGGCGAGGCCGATGGCGCCCGCCTCGTAGCCGGGGAGCGGCGGCAGGCGGTGGCCGAGATCGCCCTGCTGGATGCGGGTCAGTCCCGCCGTGATGATGGGGAAGGGGCGCAGCAGCCGGGTGACCAACCAGAAGGCGAGCCCATTGACCAGTACGAACATGGCCGCGCCGGTCGCGGTGAGGCGGGTGATGTCGTCCCAGGCATCGAGGACGGCGCGCGAGGTCTGTGTCTCGATCACCAGGCGCACGCCCCCGCGCAGCGGAATCTGCGCCGAGGCCGCCGGCGGGGACAGCAGGCGCGTGAACCAGGCGGGTGCCTCCCGGCCGGCCTTGTACGTAGCGGCCGGAGCCCGGTAGAGGACCTGTCCGTCCCCGGACACCAGGTACACCTCGTTGCCGCGTACCCGGCCGATCTCCCCGAGCAGCCGCAGGACC
>JAJXZV010000081.1 GCA_021779875.1 Pseudomonadota bacterium | reverse complement strand
ACCGAGACCTCGGAGATGGCCGGCGTGACCGGCAGGCTGCGCCTGGATGCGCAGCGCCGGATCCGCCGCGAGCTCGATTGGGCGCGGATCAAGGACGGGGTCCCGGAGGTCCTCTAGCGGCCGTTTCTCGACGAAGCCGCCGGGAATGCGGCGGCGCCGGCCGGCGCGCCGCGCCAAGATCACCGGCATGCGCAACGACCCGCGCCGCGGCCGCGGCCTGGAGGGCGAGGAGATGGCCGCCGCGCACCTGCGCGCGCACGGCCTCACCATCCTCGCGCGCAATCCCCGCTGCCGGTTCGGCGAGCTGGACCTGGTCTGCCGCGACCGGGACGTGCTGGTGATCGTGGAGGTGCGCCGGCGCGCCCGCGCCGATTTCGGCGGCGCCCTGGCCTCGATCACCTGGCGCAAGCAGCGGCGCATCGTCCGCACCACCGAATTCCTGATGCTCAGGCACGCCGGATGGCGCGGCTCGAAGGTGCGCTTCGACGTGATCGCGATCGACGACGCCGCGCGGCTGCTTCAGTGGGTCGTCGACGCCTTCAGGCCTACTTGACCACCTGCAGCTTCGGGCGCCGTGCGCCCGCGGGCTTCGGCGCCGCGGCCGGGGGCGGCGCGACCGGCGGCGCGCCCGTCGGATCGGGATCCGCGTCGCCGTCGGCGAAGATCATGCCCTGGCCGGTTTCGCGCGCGTAGATGCCGAGCACGGCGCGCACCGGCACGCTCACCGCATAGCCGAGCCCCCCGAAGCGCGCCTCGAAGCTGACCACGTCGTTGCCGAGCTTGAGCATCTGGGTGGCGTTCATGCTCACGTTCAGCACGATCTTGCCGTCCTTCACGTACTGGCGCGGCACCTCCACCCCCTCCATGGTGGTGTCGACCACGATGTGGGGCGTGTCGCCGCTGTCGGTGATCCACTCGTGCAGGGCGCGCAGCAGGTACGGGCGGCGCGGCTTCAATGGCGCATCTCCCGCTCGAGCGGGCTCAGGCAGGAGCGGAACGTCGGGCGCGAGAAGATGAAATTCATGTACTTGACGATGGGCTGCGCCTGGGCCGGCAGCTCGATGCCGTACGCCGGCAGCCTCCACAGGATGGGCGCGATGCTCGCGTCCACCAGCGAGAACTCGTCGCTCAGGAAGAAAGGCTTCGCGCGGAACACCTCGGCGCTCGCGCAGATCGCCTCGCACAGGACCTTGCGGCTGTGGGCGGCCGCCTTGCCGTGCGGGTCCGCGTCGATGTCGTGCGCGAGCCCGTACCAGTCGCGCTCGACCCGGTAGAGCGCCACGCGGAACTGGGCGCGCGTCACCGGATCGATCGGCATCAGCGGCGGGTGCGGGAAGCGCTCGTCGAGGTACTCGATGATGACGCGCGAGTCGTACAGCACGAGATCGCGGTCCACGAGCGTGGGCACGCTGTGATACGGGTTGAGGTCGAGCAGGTCCTCCGGCAGCCGCTGCGGATCGACGTTGACCAGCTCGATCGATATGCCTTTCTCCGCAAGTACGATGCGCGTCCGGTGACTCCACGGGTCGGACGGTGCGGAGAACAGGGTCATCACCGAACGGCGCGCCACTTAAGCCACACTCCCTGCCGCGCCGAAGGACGGGAATCCCCGCCGCGGCGTCAGTGGACGTCCTTCCAGTACTCTTTCTTCAGCAAGTACGCAAAGACGAAAAAGACCAGCAGGAACAGGGTCACGAACACACCCATCGACTCGCGCTTCGCCTTGATGGGCTCGCCCGCGTAGTCGAGGAAGTTCACGATGTCCCGCACGAACTGATCATACTCCTCCGGCTTCAGCGCCCCCGGCGCCATGGGCTCGACGCCCACGAGCTCCATGGTCGCGCCGCCGCCCTCGGACTCGCTCTTGTACACCGGCTTCTGCATGCCCTGCCGGTCCAGCAACACGTGCGGCATCGAGGCATTCGGCAGATACAGGTTGTTCACGCCCCAGGGACGGGTCTTGTCCGCGTAGAACCCGTGCAGGAACGAATACACGTAGTCGGTGCCCTTGGAGCGCGCGATCAGCGAGAGGTCGGGCGGCTGCTTGCCGAACCAGGATTCGGCATCGGCCGGCATGGCCGAATTGATCGTGTCGAAGACCTTGTCCGAGGTGAACATCAGGTTCGCCTTCAGGTCGGCCTCGGAGATCTTCAGGTCCGCCGCCATCCGGTTGTAGCGCAGGTACTGCAGCGAGTGGCACCCGGAGCAGAGGTTCATGAAATTGCGGGCGCCGCGCTGCAACGAATCGATGTTGGTGATGTCGTTGCCGGCCTGCAGCAATTGCGGTCCGCCCGCTTCCTGGGCGCCCGCCGTCCCGGCGGCGAGCAGCGCCGCCGCCATCATGACCACTCTCTTAAGCATGTCCGGTGACCCTCTCCGGCACGGGCTTGGTGCTGTCCAGCCGCGAATACCAGGGCATGAGCAGGAAGAACGCGAAGTACAACGCCGTGCACCACTTGGCGAGCATCGGATAGATGCCCGACGGCGGCTTCATGCCGCAGATGCCGAGCACCAGGAACGCCACGACGAAGATGGCCAGCGCCACCTTGAAGATCGGACCGCGGTAGCGGATGGATTTCACCGGCGACCGGTCGAGCCACGGCAGGAAGAACAACACGACGATCGCGGCGCCCATCACCAGCACGCCCCAGATCTGCGTGCCCGCGAACGAGGGCACGGCGCGCAGCATCGCGTAGTAGGGCGTGAAGTACCAGACCGGGGCGATGTGCGGCGGCGTCTGCAGCGGGTTCGCCGGCTCGAAATTCGCCGGCTCGAGGAACACCCCGCCGAAGGTCGGGGCGAAGAAGATCACGCCGCAGAAGACCAGCAGGAAACCGGCCACGCCCATGATGTCCTTGACCGTGTAGTACGGGTGGAAGGGAATCCCGTCGAGCGGATGGCCGTCGGCGCCCTTGGTCTTCTTGATCTCGATGCCGTCCGGGTTGTTCGAGCCGACCTCGTGCAGCGCCATGAGGTGCGCGGCCACCAGGAACACCAGCGCGAAGGGCAGCGCGACCACGTGCAGCGCGAAGAAACGGTTGAGCGTCGCGTCGGCGATGACGAAATCGCCGCGTATCCATTCGAGCAGCGGGCCGCCGATCACCGGCAGGCTGCCGAACAGCGAGGTGATCACCTGCGCGCCCCAGAAGCTCATGTTGCCCCACGGCAGCACGTACCCCATGAACGCCTCCGCCATCAGCAGCACGAAGATCACGCAGCCGAAGATCCAGAGCAGCTCGCGCGGCCTGCGGTGCGAGCCGTATATGAGGGCCCGGAACATGTGCAGGTAGACGACGATGAAGAACGCCGATGCGCCCGTCGAGTGCATGTAGCGGATCAGCCAGCCCCAGTCGACGTCGCGCATGATGTACTCGACCGAGGAGAAGGCCTCCGCCGCCGAGGGCTTGTAGTTCATCGTCAGGAAGATGCCCGTGACGATCTGGTTGACGAGCACCAGCAGGGCGATCGATCCGAAGTAGTACCAGAAGTTGAAGTTCTTCGGTGCGTAGTACTCGGAGACCTGCTCGCGCCACAGCTTGGTGAGCGGGAAGCGCTGATCGATCCAGCCGAGCAAGCCTGTCGACTTGACCGGATCTGCGGTATCGGGTGTTGCGGCCATCGCGGAACCTCTCGTTCGTCTATCAGGTCTTCTGCGGGGCTGCGTCCACGCCGATGGTGATGCGTGCGTCCCCGGAGAAAGTGTAGGAAGGAATGGCCAGGTTCTTGGGCGCGGGCATGGACTTGAAGACCCGTCCCGAGATGTCGTACTTCGACCCGTGGCAGGGGCAGTAGAACCCGCCCGGCCAGCCCGATCCGAGGTCCGTGCCGGCCACCTGGAACTGGTTGTTGGCCTCGAAGGCGCCGAGCGGCGAGCAGCCGAGGTGGGTGCAGACGGCGAGGCCCACCCAGTACTCGGGATTGATGGCGCGAGCCGCACCCTTCGCCTTGATGTAGTCCGGCTGCTCCGAATCGTCGGAGGCCGGATCCGCGAGCAGCGCGTCGTGATTGCCGAGTTGCGCGATGACTTCCTTGCTGCGGCGGACGACGAACACCGGCTGGCCGCGCCACGCCACCTTCAGCATCTGGCCGGGCTCGAGCTTGGAGGCGTCGACTTCCACCGGAGCGCCCAAGGCCTTGGCGCGGGCGCTGGGCTGCCACGACGCCAAGAACGGCACGGCGGCGAAGACGGCGCCGATGGCGCCGGTACCGACCGTGGCCGCCGTCAACAAGCGGCGGCGGCTGTGGTCCACCTGATCACTCATTCGATTGCCCCTGCGAAAACGTTGACAAACCTCTCACGCCGACTCCGTGCGGAGCCGATGTTTCCCTAAGAATGCAAGCAGCGCATTATACACAGATTAAACGATCGGCCTCGCGATGTGCAGCGACCTCGCGACGCGCATGTTCGCCCGGACGCGATGCCCGGCCACATGGGACTTTCCACTAGGACTCTACGTGCAGCAGACGCGCATCATCGTTGGTTTTCTGCTAAAGGCCGCGGTCGTCGGACTCGCGGCCGCGTTCCTCCTGGTCTGGTGGAAGCCGTCGTTGCTCGGCGTGCGCACCACGCCGGCGCATCGCGCCGGGGGGGCGGCGGGCGAGGTCCCGGCCGTCGTGACGCCGCCGCCGTC
>JAJXZV010000137.1 GCA_021779875.1 Pseudomonadota bacterium | reverse complement strand
TCACGAGCCACGGCCTGCGGTCCCTGAGCCCGAAGGATCCGGCCTACGTGGGCCGCTACGCCGGCGACCCGGCGCACCGGGACGCGGCCTACCACCAGGGCACCGTGTGGTCCTGGCTGCTCGGCGTCTACGCGCGCGCCCACGAGCGGGTGCACGGCGATGCGCGCGCGGCGCTCGCGCTGCTCGCGCCCATGGCCCTGCATCTGGGCGATGCCTGCGTCGGCTCGGTGAGCGAGATCTTCGACGGCGATCCGCCGCACGCACCGCGCGGCGCCTTCGCGCAGGCCTGGGGCGTGGCCGAGACGCTGCGCGCCTGGGTGGAACTCACGCGCAAGGCGGTCGGCGCATGAATCCCGAGCGCGCCCGGCTGCTCACGCGCACGACGGGGCGCAACGGCTGGAAGCAATGGGGGCCCTACCTCAGCGAACGGCAGTGGGGCACGGTGCGCGAGGACTACAGCCCGGACGGCACCGCCTGGGATTACTTCCCGCACGAGCACGCGCGCAGCCGCGCCTACCGCTGGGGCGAGGACGGCATCGCCGGGTTCTGCGACGCCGAGCAGCGGGTGTGCCTGTCGCTCGCGCTGTGGAACGAGCGCGATGCCCTGCTCAAGGAGCGCCTGTTCGGCCTGACCAACGCCCAGGGCAATCACGGCGAGGACGTCAAGGAGTATTACTACTATCTCGACGCCACGCCGACGCACTCCTACCTCAAGATGCTCTACAAGTACCCGCAGGCGCCGTTCCCCTACGAGGCGCTGGTCGAAGAGAATGCGCGCCGCGGCACCGCGGATCCGGAATACGAGCTCTGGGACACCGGAGTGTTCGCCGAGAACCGCTACTTCGACGTGTTCGTCGAGTACGCCCAGGTCGAGCCCGGCGACATCCTCATGCAGGTCACCGCCTGGAACCGCGGCCCCGAGGCCGCGCCGCTGCACGTCATCCCGCAGCTCGTACTGCGCAACACCTGGAGCTGGGATCACGAGGCGGACAAGCCCGGCTTGCGCGCCGTGGACGCCCACAGCCTCGCCATCGAGCCGGCCGCGCTCGGCGTGCGCCGGCTGTACGTCGAGGACGGCGCGCAGTTGATGTTCACCGAGAACGAGTCGAACGGCCAGCGGCTGTGGAACTACGGCGAGATGGCTTCTTCAAGGATGCCTTCCACGAACGCATCGTCGGCGGCCATCTGGACCGCGTGAATCCCGAGCGCACCGGCACCAAGGCGGGCGCCTGGCACCGGGCGAGCATCGCCCCGGGCGGCCAGGCCGTGTGGCGGGCGCGGCTCACGCGCCGGCTGCTCGAGGCGCCGTTCGCGGATTTCGAGGAATCTATGGTCGAGCGGCGCGCCGAGGCGGACCTGTTCTACGCCGATCTGCAGCAGGCGCTGCCGGGCCGCGAGGAGCGCGCCGTGCAGCGCCAGGCCTTCGCCGGCCTCATCTGGAGCAAGCAGTTCTACCACTTCGACATCCCGCGCTGGCTCGACGGGGATCCGAAACAGGTGCCGCCGCCGCCCGAGCGGCGCCACGGGCGCAACCGCGAGTGGCGCAACCTCAACAACGCCGACATCGTCTCCATGCCCGACAAGTGGGAATACCCCTGGTACGCGGCCTGGGATCTCGCCTTCCACTGCATCCCGTTCGCGCTCATCGATGCGGAGTTCGCCAAGGGCCAGCTCGTGCTGCTGACGCGCGAGTGGTACATGCATCCCAATGGCCAGATCCCCGCCTACGAGTGGGCCTTCGGCGACGTCAATCCGCCGGTGCACGCCTGGGCGGTGTGGCGCGTGTACCAGATCGACCGCAAGCAGCACGGCGGGCATGGGGGGCACGGCGACCTCGAATTCCTCGAGCGCGTGTTCCACAAGCTGATGCTGAACTTCACCTGGTGGGTGAACCGCAAGGACGTCGCCGGCCGCAACGTCTTCCAGGGCGGCTTCCTCGGGCTCGACAACATCGGCGTGTTCGACCGCAGCGCGCGCCTGCCGACCGGGGGCTATCTCGACCAGGCGGACGCGACCAGCTGGATGGCCATGTATGCGCTGAACCTCATGCGCATCGCCCTCGAGCTCGCCCAGCACAACCACGTCTACGAGGACATCGCCAGCAAGTTCTTCGAGCACTTCCTCGCCATCGCCGAGGCCATCGACAGCCGCTACCACCACGGGCACGGCCTGTGGGACGAGGAGGATCAGTTCTTCTACGACGTGCTGAACCTGCCGAACGACCAGCACGTGCGCCTGCGGATCCGCTCCATGGTCGGGCTGATCCCGCTGTTCGCGGTCGAGACCCTGGAGCCGGAGCTGCTCGAGCGCCTGCCCGGCTTTCGCGCCCGGCTCGAGTGGCTCCTGACGCACCGGCCGGACCTCGCGGCGCGCGTGTCGCACTGGCACGTACCCGGCCGCGGCGAGCGGCGGCTGCTCTCGCTCCTGCGCGGCCATCGCCTGACCATGCTGCTCAAGCGCATGCTCGATGAGACCGAGTTCCTGTCCGACCACGGCGTGCGCTCGCTGTCGCGCGCGCACCTCGAGGCGCCCTACGTGCTGCGCTTCGACGGCCAGGAGTTCACCGTGCGCTACACGCCGGCCGAGTCGGACACGCGCCAGTTCGGCGGCAACTCCAATTGGCGCGGGCCGGTGTGGCTGCCGCTGAACTTCCTGATCATCGAGTCGCTGCAGCGGGCGCACCACTACTACGGCGAGGACTTCAAGGTGGAGTGCCCCACGGGCTCCGGCCGGATGTGCTCGCTCGACGAGGTCGCCACGGAGCTCGCCCACCGGCTGACGCGCCTCTTCCTGCCGGACGCATCGGGCCGGCGCCCGGTGCTCGGCGGCTGCCCCGAACAGCAGACCGACCCGCACTTTCGCGACCACATCCCTTTCTACGAGTACTTCGACGGCGACGGCGGCCGCGGCGTGGGCGCCTCCCACCAGACCGGCTGGACCGCGCTGATCGCCAAGCTGCTGACGCCGCGCGCCGCGCTACACTGACGGGGTCATCCGGCCCGGAGCAGCGCCATGAACGACCCGAAGACCACCCCGATCGAGCGCACCGACGAGCAGTGGCGCGCCGATCTGCCGCCCGAGACCTACCAGGTCATGCGCCGGCACGGCACCGAATTCGCGGGCACGAGCCCCTTGAACGACGAGCACCGCGCGGGCAGCTACGCCTGCGCGGCCTGCGGCCTGCGATTGTTCGAGTCGGACACCAAGTTCGACTCGGGCAGCGGCTGGCCGAGCTTCTTCGCGCCGCTCCCGCACGCGGTCGCGACGAGCATCGACCGGAGCCTGGGCATGGCGCGCGTCGAGGTGCACTGCGCGCGCTGCGGCGGGCACCTCGGGCACGTGTTCCCGGACGGCCCCCGGCCCACCGGCGAGCGCTACTGCATGAACGGGGTGGCGCTCAAGTTCGAGCCGGCGTAGAGCCGGCCGATTGACATCTTGATGCCTCGAACATAGCATCTTGATGATGCGCACCACGCTCACGCTCGACGATGACGTGGCCGCCCGACTCCAGGCGGAATCCCGCCGGACCGGCCGGCCATTCAAGGTGGTCGTGAATGAATACCTGCGAGCCGCCATGGCGCAGCGCAAGGCCGCGCAGGCCGCGCCCCCCTTTCGCGTGCAGGCGGTCGATTTGGGCGGGCCGGCGCCCGGCCGCTCGTACGATGACATCGGCGTGCTACTGGAGGAGACCGAAGGGGCCGGCCATCCGTGAAGCTGCTGGATGCCAACATCCTGCTGTACGCTTACGATCGCAGCTCAGCTCACCACACGGCGTGCCGGGTGTGGCTCGAGTCGACGTTCAATGCCGAAGAAACCGTCGCGCTTCCGTGGCAGACGCTGCTGGCCTTCGTGCGCATCTCGACCAATCCAAAGGCGACCCGACATCCGCTCTCGGGACCCGCGGCCTGCGCCCTGGTCGACAGCTGGCTGGGGCTGCCGAGCGTCGCCGTGGTCGGACCCGGAGAACGGTTCTGGGAGATCTTCCGCGCTCAGACGAGCGAGGCGCAGATCCGCGGCCCGCTGGTCACCGATGCCGCACTCGCGGCCATGGCGCTCGAGAACGGTGCGGTTCTCTGTTCGACCGATCGTGATTTTCGCCGATTCAGGGGGTTGAAGGTATTCGACCCGCTTCAGGACGCTTGAGTCCCGCAACGGCGCCCGCTCAGGTCTTGTGCTCCGACCGCCATTTCTCGACCGCGGCCAGCGTGTTCGCGACGTGCTTCTCGGGATTGAGCGCCGTGTACTCGTACAGGATCTTGCCGGTGGGCGCGATCACGTAGGAGGTCCGGTCGGCGTACTGCGGCTTGATCTTGAGCACCGCGTCGTAGGCCTTGGTGATCTTCTGGTCCGCATCCGAGGCCACCGCGAACTTGTTGCGGCACTCGGTCACGGAGAACTTGTTGAGCACGTCGATCGGATCGTGCGACACGCCGATCACGGTCGCTCCCAGGGCCTTGAACTTGTCGGTGGCCTCGGCGAACTCGTGCGCCTCGACCGTGCAGCCCGGCGTGGAGGCCGCCGGGTAGAAGTACAGCACCACCGGCCCCTTCTTGAGCGCGTCGGCGAGCGAGAAGGTGAACGGCTTGCCCGCGAGGGTCGCCTGGGTGGTGAACGCCGGCGCGTCCGCGCCGGGTGACA
>JAJXZV010000237.1 GCA_021779875.1 Pseudomonadota bacterium | reverse complement strand
CGTCTGCTCGAAGCGCTCGATTGAGCCCCGCCGCTTCGGGCGGTTCAGCCGGCCATGGCCTCCTGAATCGCCCGGAACACGGTCCCGGTGTCGGCATCGGCGCCGACCACCCGGAGCAGTCCCGCGCCGCGGTAGTGATCGATCAACGGCTTGGTCTGCGCCTCGTATACCTCGAGCCGCTTGCCGATCACCTCCTCCCGGTCGTCGGGCCGCTGGATCAGGCGCGGCATGTCGCCGCAGCGCTCGCAATGGGGCGGCGTGCCGGGCGGAGAGGTCAACACGTTGAATACACGGCCGCAATCCTGGCAGATGCGCCGGCCCGTGAGCCGCTTGAACAGCACCTTCAGATCCAGATCGAGCAGTACCACGGCATCGAGCGGCTGGCCGATCTCGCCGAGCAGGCGCGCGAGCGCCTCGGCCTGGACGATGTTGCGCGGGAACCCGTCGAGGATGAAGCCCCTGGCCGTGTCCGCGGCGGCGAGCCGCTCGCGGATCATGCCGAGCACGGTCGCGTCGTCGACCAGCCGGCCCGCGTCCATGGCCGCCTTGGCGGCGAGCCCGAGCGCGGTGCCCTTCGCGACGGCTTCGCGCAGCAGATCGCCGGTGGAGATCTGCGGAATGCCGTATGCCTGCACGAGCA
Organism: Pseudomonadota bacterium; assembly: GCA_021779875.1. Taxonomy (GTDB): domain Bacteria; phylum Pseudomonadota; class Gammaproteobacteria; order Steroidobacterales; family Steroidobacteraceae; genus Bog-1198. Next base: position 4,029 of record JAJXZV010000237.1, on the reverse strand, counting down.
GTTGCGATTGCGTGCCCTTGCCGGAACCCGGCGCGCCGAGGAGGACTAGTCTCATGATTCTCTGGAGTGATGCAAAAAACGCGTTACCGTACCTTCGGCGAGCCCCGGTCGTCAAACCAAGGCCCGCGGGAAGCCCCGCCCGCCCGGCGGGCGGGCGGTGCCGGGACGGCCCCGATGGGCTATTCTGCGGTCCATGAAGCGCTCCACCCCCAAGAACGCGCTATACGCGCAGTCCGGCGGCGTCTCCGCCGTCATCAACGCCTCGGCCTGCGGCGTCATCGAGACCGCCCGCCGGCATCCCGACCGGATCGGCAAGGTCTACGCGGGCCGCCACGGCATCGTCGGCGCGCTCACCGAGGATCTGATCGACACGAGCCGCGAGAGCGCCGCGACCATTCGCGCGCTGCGCCACACGCCCGGCGGGGCCTTCGGCTCGGCCCGCTACAAGCTCGCCGGCATCGACAAGAACCGGGCGCAGTACGAGCGCCTGATCGAGGTCTTTCACGCCCACGACATCGGCTATTTCTTCTACAACGGCGGCAACGACTCCATGGACACGGCCCACAAGGTGTCCGAGATCGGCTCGCAGATGGGCTATCCGGTCGCCTGCATCGGCATCCCGAAGACCGTCGACAACGACCTGGCCATGACCGACTGCTGCCCGGGATTCGGCTCGGCCGCCAAGTACGTCGCCGTATCGACCCGCGAGGCCGCGCTCGACGTGGCCTCGATGGCGCGCACCTCGACCAAGGTGTTCGTGCTGGAGGTCATGGGGCGCCACGCCGGCTGGATCGCCGCCGCCGCCGGACTCGCCGGCCGCGGCCGCGGCCACGCGCCGCACATCATCCTGTTCCCGGAGATCCCGTTCGATCAGGCGCGGTTCCTCGCCCGCGTCAAGGACGACGTCGAGAAGCACGGCCATTGCGTGATCGTGGTGTCCGAGGGCGTGCGCGACGCCTCCGGCAAGTTCCTCGCCGAGGCCGGCACCCGCGACTCGTTCGGGCACGCCCAACTCGGCGGCGCCGGGCCGGTGGTGGCGCAGATGACGCAGGCCGCGTTCGGCTACAAGTTTCACTGGGCGGTCGCCGACTACCTGCAGCGCGCGGGCCGGCACGTCGCCTCGAAGGTCGACGTGGAGCAGGCCTACGCGGTGGGCCGGGCGGCGGTGCGCCTGGCATTGCGCGGCCGCAACGCCGTGATGCCGGTGATCGTGCGCCAATCCTCCAAGCCCTACCGCTGGACCGTGGGCGAGGCGCCGCTCTCGGCCGTGGCGAACAAGGAAAAGAAGGTGCCGCGCCACTTCATCACGGCCGACGGCTTCGGCATCACCACGGCCTGCCGCAACTACCTCAGGCCGCTGATCGAGGGCGAGGACTACCCGCCCTACTCGGACGGCGTGCCCGCGTACGTGACCATCGGCGGGCGCCCCGTGGCGCGCCGGCTGAAGCGGCCCTTTGTGCTATGATTCGCGGCGAAAATAACCATAAGAAGCTCCGACGATTGAAGACTTGAGAGCCCAATAACCTCAAAACCCCCTATAGAGGCTGTCCCATGAGTCTGGATAACGCGTTGCTGCTGGCGATCGGTTCGGGTGTCCTGGCGATCATCTATGGCCTCGTGTCGGTGCGCTGGATCCTGGCGCAGCCGGCCGGCAATCCCCGCATGCAGGAGATCGCCGCGGCGGTGCAGGCCGGCGCGCGTGCCTACCTGAACCGCCAGTACAGCACGATCGCCGTCGTGGGCGTCGTGTTGTTCGTCGCCCTGGGCGTGACGCTCGGCTGGGCCACCGCCGGCGGCTTCGCGGTCGGCGCGCTGCTCTCGGGACTCGCGGGCTACATCGGCATGTTCATCTCGGTGCGCGCCAACGTGCGCACCGCGCAGGCGGCCACCGGCGGCATCAACGCCGCCCTGAAGGTCGCGTTCCGCGGCGGCGCCATCACCGGCATGCTGGTGGTGGGCCTGGGGCTGCTCGGGGTGGCCGGCTACTACCTTGCGATGGCGCGGGTGCTGGGCGACTCCGCCGCGGCTCTGCGCTCGCTGGTCGGCCTCGCGTTCGGGGGCTCGCTGATCTCGATCTTCGCGCGCCTGGGCGGCGGCATCTTCACGAAGGGCGCCGACGTGGGCGCCGACCTCGTCGGCAAGGTCGAGGCCGGCATCCCCGAGGACGATCCGCGCAATCCCGCGGTGATCGCCGACAACGTCGGCGACAACGTCGGCGACTGCGCCGGCATGGCCGCCGACCTGTTCGAGACCTATGCGGTCACGCTGGTGGCCACCATGCTGCTCGGCGGCCTGGTCATGGTCGACATGGGCGAGCGCGCGGTGCTCTTTCCGCTGGTGCTCGGCGCCGTCTCCATCGTCTCCTCGATCGTCGGCACCTTCTTCGTGGTCGCGAAGGAGGGCGGCAAGATCATGAACGCGCTGTACAAGGGCGTCGCCGTCTCCGGCGCGATCTCGGCGGTGGCGTTCTATTTCGTTTGCCACGCGATCATGGGCGATCGGGCGGGCGCAATGTGGCTGTGCACCCTGGTCGGTCTCGCGCTGACCGCCGCGATGATCGTGATCACCGAGTACTACACCGCGACCGAGTACTCCCCCGTGCGGCACGTGGCGGCCGCCTCGCAGACCGGCCACGCCACCAACATCATCGCGGGCCTCGGCGTATCCATGAAGAGCTGCGCGCTGCCGGTCATCGCGGTGTGCCTGAGCATCTGGGCCTCGTACCAGCTCGCCGGGCTCTACGGCATCGCCGTGGCGGCCACGGCGATGCTCTCCATGACCGGCATGATCGTCGCCCTCGACGCCTACGGGCCGATCACCGACAACGCCGGCGGCATCGCCGAGATGGCCGGCCTCGACAAGAAGGTGCGCGACGTCACCGATCCGCTCGACGCCGTCGGCAACACCACCAAGGCCGTCACCAAGGGCTATGCGATCGGCTCGGCCGGCCTCGCGGCGCTGGTGCTGTTCGCCGACTACACGCACAAGCTCGGCGAGGTGCTCGGCCACGCCACGAGCTTCGACCTGTCCAATCCCGCGGTGATCATCGGCCTGTTCGTGGGCGGGCTCATCCCCTACCTGTTCGCGGCGATGGCGATGGAGGCCGTGGGCCGCGCCGCCGGCGCGGTGGTCAACGAGGTGCGGCGCCAGTTCCGCGAGATCAAGGGAATCATGGAGGGCACCGCCAAGCCGGACTATTCGCGCGCGGTCGACATGCTCACGCGCGCCGCGATCAACGAGATGATCGTGCCCTCGCTCCTGCCCATCCTGGTGCCGATCGTGCTCGTGTTCGTGGTCAACTGGCTGATGGGCGGCGGCGCCGGCGTCCAGGCGCTCGGCGGCCTGCTGATCGGCACCATCGTCACCGGCCTGTTCGTCGCGATCTCCATGACGACCGGCGGCGGCGCCTGGGACAATGCCAAGAAGTACATCGAGGAAGGCAACTTCGGCGGCAAGGGATCGGACGCCCACAAGGCGGCCGTGACCGGCGACACGGTCGGCGATCCCTACAAGGACACCGCGGGTCCGGCAATCAATCCGCTCATCAAGATCATCAACATCGTGGCGCTGCTGCTGGTGCCGGTGCTCGGCAAGATGACCTGAGGCCGGCGCCGACCGGCGTCGCGGACGGTCAGATGTCGAAATAGATCGCGTCGGCGTCGATCGCGCCGTCGCGCGTGGCGACCCGCAGGTCCGGCTCCTTGAGCGACACGCGCGAGCGTGCCGGGACGCTGCGGGTGAGGAACACCGAGCCGCCGATCACGCTGCCGGAGCCGACCACGGTATCGCCGCCCAGGACGGTCGCGTTCGCGTACAGCGTCGATCCGTCCTCCACGGTCGGGTGGCGCTTGCGGCCGCGGATGATCTGTCCGGCCGCGTCGCGCGGAAAGGAGAGCGCGCCGAGCGTCACGCCCTGATAGAGCTTGACGCCCTCGCCGATCTCGGTGGTCTCGCCGATCACGACGCCGGTCGCGTGGTCGATGAAGAAGCCCGCGCCGATCCGGGCGCCGGGGTGGATGTCGCAGCCGG
>JAJXZV010000147.1 GCA_021779875.1 Pseudomonadota bacterium | reverse complement strand
TGGGATGCTATAGCCATTCGTCTAACACGGCCCCAGCCGCTCGCAGCGCCGTTGGTCTGTACAGCTTGCCACTCGACCCGGACGGGAAATCGAATGCGTCACACAGTTCCCGGAATATCCCGCCCTCGAGCGCGTCTTGTAGTTAGCGCCGGATTCTCGCACAACCCATAAGGATTACAAGCTAAGCGCTTGTATTGGTAAGGTTTGACCCTAACCGGCCCTCAGGACGGCGGTCGCCCGGGCCTCGAGCTCGGCGAGGCGCCGCTCCATGTCCTCCTGCAGGCGCTGCAGGGTCGGGGCATCGATGCCCTTGCCGACGTAGACCGGCTCGCCCACCGCCACGGCCACCCGCGCGCCGGGTTTCGGGATCACGAAGCCGTCCCACTGGATGCGCCACGCCCGCGTGGCCGCGTAGGCGATCGGAATGATCGGCCGCTGCGCCATCTGCGCCAGCAGCACCGCACCGGGCTTGAACTTCCTCGCCGGGCCGCGCGGCCCGTCGGGGGTGATGCCGGGCGAGACGCCCTCGTGGGCGAGCGCCTGGTAGTAATCGCGCAGCGCCCGCGCGCCGGTGTGCGAGGAGGAGCCGCGGATCACCGAGGCCCCGAGCGCGCGCACCACGCGGGCGCCGATCTCCCCGTCGACCGAGGGGCTGATCAGGAAGCCGAGCTTGACCCCCGCCGCGCGCTGCTCGAGCAGGAGCTTCACGCAGAACAGCTGCTGCTGGTGCCAGCAGACCGGGATGAACGAGGGCGCGCGCTCGAGCGCCGTGCGGATGTGCTCGACGCCGGTGACGCTCACCACCCGCGACCAGCGCCACACCAGGCGCACCAGCGCGAGCCCCAAGGGCACCACGAGCGCGTACAGGAGCCGGCGCGCACGGGTCATGCGCCGGCTCGAGCGGGTCTGCTGCGAGTACAGGCTGTTGCGAAGGTCGCGGTCGGGTTCGTCTGCCACGGCGCGCATTGTCCGAGATGGCGCCCGCGCGGCGCAAGGCGCGCCGCGGGCCGCCTCGGTTACAATGGGCGGATGGCAACCACCGCGACCATCCCGGGTCCCGCCGAAGGCTTCGACCTCGGCGGGAGCGAAGAGTCTTTGGCGCGTCTGCGCGAGTATTCCGGCCTCTTCGGCGACACCTACCGGGTGTTCGCACCGGCCCGCGGCGTGTACGACTTCGTGATCAACCACCCCGACGACATCAAACGGGTGCTGCTCACCAACCACCGCAACTACACCAAGGGCGAGGGCATGGATCGGGTCAAGATCCTGCTCGGCAACGGCATCATGACCAGCGAGGGCGAGTTCTGGCGCCGGCAGCGGCGCATGATGCAGCCCGCCTTCCACCGCCGGGTGCTCGACCGCTTCGGCGGCCTGATCCACGAGGTCAACGAGAAGTACGCCGCGCGCTGGGCGGCGGCGGCGGCGCGCGGCGAGCCGATCAACCTCACCGACGACGTGAGCGAGCTCATCCTGGACATCGTGCTGCGCTCGATCTTCGGCGCCGATCTCGAGCGCCTCGAGCGGCAGCTGGGCGCCAACCCCTTCGACGTCGTGGCCAAGGACCAGAACCGCGACCTGCGCTTCGCCTTCCGCTTCCGCTCCCTGACCAAGCTCGTGGCCCAGCTGCTCGAGCGGCGGCGGCGCGAGCCGGAGGAGCGCTTCGACTTCCTCGAGATGCTGATGGGCGCGCGCGACCGCGAGACCGGCGAGCCGATGAGCGACAAGGAGCTGATCGACGAGGTGCTGACGCTGATCGTCGCCGGGCACGAGACCACCGCGGCGGCGCTCACCTGGACCTGGTACCTCGCCTGCCTGCACCCCGAGGCCGCCGAGGGGCTGCGCGCGCAGGCCGACCGCAGCCCCGAGGGCGTGCTCGGTCTCGACGCGGCCGAGGCCCTGCCCTACACCCACCAGGTCGCCCAGGAGGCGCTCAGGCTGTATCCGCCGGGCTGGCTGTTCACCCGCCGCACCATCGAGGCGGACGAGCTCGGCGGCTACCCCGTGCCGCCGCGCACCGACGTGTTCATCAGCCCCTACACCCTGCACCGGCACCCCGAGTTCTGGCCGGACCCCGAGGCGTTCAAGCCCGAGCGCTTCGCCGGCGCCGACGCCGAGGAACGGCACCGCTTTTCCTACATCCCCTTCTCCGTGGGGCCGCGCCACTGCATCGGGGAGAACATGGCCATGTTCGAGATGCTGGTGCACCTGAATCACATGTCGCGGCGTTTCCGCCTGACGCGCGCCGACGACGCACCGGTCGAGCTCGAGGCGCAGATCAACCTGCGCCCGCGCTCGCCCCTCATGATGAAAGTAGAGACACGATGACCTACAGCACCTTGGTCGAGATCCTCGAGCAGAACCGCGGCGTCGACCGCGCCGTGACCTACATCGGCGGCGAGAACGCCGAGCGGCGCGTGAGCTACGCCGACCTGTACACGCGCGCGCTCGGCATCCTGCACCACCTGCAGGCGCTCGGCGCCCGGCGCGGCGACCCGATGATCCTGTTCCTGAGCGACAACGAGCAGTTCCTGGACGCCTTCTGGGCCGCGGTGTGCGGCGGAATCGTGCCCGTGCCGCTCGCGGTGGGCATCAGCGACGAGCACCGCCACAAGCTCCTGCGCGTCGCGCGCAAGCTCGGCCGGCCCTTCCTGTACACCGATGCGAAGAACCTCGAGCGGCTGAAGGCCCTGGCGGCCGAGGTCGGCGAGACGGCCCTCTACGAGGAACTGAAGGCGCGCACCTTCCTCGCCGAGTCGGTGAGCGACGTGTCGCGCCCGGGCGTGCCGTACCGACCGACCCCGGACGATCTCGCCTTCATCCAGTTCTCCTCGGGCTCGACCAGCGAGCCGAAGGGCGTGATGCTCACCCACGGCAACCTGGTCGCCAACACCCTGGGCGCCACGGCGGTCGATCACTTCAGCGACCAGGACGTGTCCTTGAGCTGGATGCCGCTCACCCACGACATGGGCCTGATCGGCTTCTTCATCATGCAGTTCGCGAACCGGGTGCACATCAATCTGATGCCCACCGACCTGTTCGTGCGCCGGCCGCTGCTGTGGCTGCAGGCGGCGGCGAAGAAGCGCGTCACCATCACCTGCTCGCCGAACTTCGGCTACCGCCACTTCCTCAAGGTGCTCGGCGAGCGGCGCCTCGAGGACCTCGACCTGTCCTCGATCCGGCTCATCTACAACGGCGCCGAGCCGATCTCGGTCGAGCTCGCCAACGAGTTCATGGGCCGCCTCGCCTACACGGGCCTGAAGCGCAGCGCCATGTATCCCGTGTATGGGCTCGCCGAGGCCTCGCTCGCGGTCAGTCTGCCGGTGCCCGGCGCCGACTACCGCTGGCTGCGCGTCGACCGGCGCCGGCTCGGCATCGGGGCGCGCGTCGAGCACAACCCCGCGCAGGCGCGCGACGCGCTCGAGCTCATGTGCGTCGGACCCGTGGTGCCGAACATGCAGCTCGCCATCACCGACGATGCGCGCGCGCCGCTCGCCGAGGGCACGGTCGGCCACATCCTGATCCGCGGCCCGAACGTGACCCGCGGCTATTTCGGCGATCCGGAGGCGACCGCGGCCGCGGTGGATGCGCAGGGCTGGGTGGACACCGGCGACCTCGGCTTCCTGCACGAGGGGCAGCTGTACATCGCCGGGCGCGCCAAGGAGATCATCTTCATCAACGGCCAGAACTACTACCCCTACGACCTCGAGAACATCGCGCAGCGCGCGCCGGGCCTCGACCTGAACAAGGTGGTGGCCGCGGGGGTCGCGAAGCCGGGCACCCAGGGCGAACAGCTCGTCGTGTTCGTGCTGCACCGGGGGAGCCTCGAGGACTTCCTGCCCACGGCCACGGCGGTCGGCCGCCTGATCAACGAGCACACCGGTCTCGAGGTCGCCGAGGTGGTGCCGGTCAAACGCATCCCGAAGACCACCAGCGGCAAGGTGCAGCGGCACCTGCTCGAGCAGGCGCACATCGACGGCGAGTTCGACGCGGAGCTCGCCGAACTCGAGGCGCTGCGCGCGGCGCGCGGCGGCGGCGCCGCCGTGTCGGGCTCGCAGCTCGAAGCGCGGCTGCAGGGGATCTGCGAGGCGGCGCTGCCCGGCAAGCGCATCCAGGTGGACGACAACCTGTTCGAGATCGGCGCGAGCTCGCTGAAGCTCATCGAGATCCACGAGAACATCGACCGCGACTTCCCGGGGCTGATCGACCTGACCGAGCTGTTCGACCACCCGACCATCGCGGAGCTCGCGAAGCACCTGGAAGCCAAGCTCGCGGCGGCCGCCGCGCGCGCCTAGCCTCGGAGGCGCGCCTGGCCTCGGAGGCGCGCTTAGGCCGTGCGGGCGCCCCTAATCCGCGCCGTACAGCGGCCTTTGCAGGCGCCAGCGGCGATAGGACCAGAGCCAGTCGGCGGGGCTCGCGAGCACGTCCTTCTCGCAGGCGCGGGCGTACCGCTCGGTGATCTCGCCCGGCTCGAGCGCGCTGCGGCCGTCCCAGATCGGCGCGAGCTCGACCTCGTAGTGCCCGCGGCGCACCCGGCGCATGACGGCATACAGCACCGGCAAGCGCAGGGCGCGCGCGATCTGCTCGGCGCCCACGTAGAACGCGGTGTCGTGCCCCAGGAAGGTGGTCCAGTGGCGCTTGTCGGTCGAGACGGGCGCCTGGTCGGCGTTCATGGCCACGGCGCGCACCAC
>JAJXZV010000071.1 GCA_021779875.1 Pseudomonadota bacterium | reverse complement strand
CGCCAGCGCCTTCCGCCAGCCGCCGGCGACCGGCACATCGTCGCGATCCAGGATGAGCACGCGCGCGGCGCCCGGCGGCGCGGATGCCAGATCGCTCGCCGCGAGCCGCGCGAGGCTCTCCGGCGACAGCGAGAATCCCGTGACCTCGAGCCCGGCCGCGGGGCCGCTTGCCGGCGCACCGGCGTTCGCGTTCGCCGCCGCTTGAAAGGCGCGCAACTCCCGCAGGTACGAACGGCCGTTCACCACGGGCACGATCGCGGCGATCGCCTCGACCTCGCAGCGCGCGGCCGCGAGGCCCGCGAGCAGCGCCCCGAGCCTGACCCCCAGCAGGCAGACGCGCGAGACGCCGGTGGCGCCTCGCAAGGCCTCGACGGCGGCCGCGATGTCGGCGCACCAGCGCTCGAGTTGATCACCCCGCGCGAGGTCGCCGGTCGAATCGCCGGTGTCCGTGTAGTCGAACCGCAGCACCGGCACGCCGATCGCGCACAGCGCGAGCGCGAACGCGCGGATCGGCCGATGGGCACAGATCGCCTCGTAGCCGAACGGATTGCAGATCACCAGGCCGACGTCGGCCATGCCTTCGCGCGCCGGCCGGTGCAGCCAGCCGAACAGCGAGTCGCCGGCGGACTCGAAGTACATCGGCGACGATTCGGCGTTCACGGCGCGTGGGCGATGCGACCGATGCGTGCCGAGTTGAGCGCCTGCACGAAGCCCTCCAGGCGCGGGGCGCGATCCGCGTCGCGCGGCCGCACTCTGAGCACGCGAACGGCTCCCGGCGCCAGGTGGAAGTACTGATCGTCGGCGATGAAGCCGGGCATCTGCAGGTGAACGGACTGGGCGAACCGTTCGCTGCCGACCTGCACGTCGAACTCGCCGCCGCCCGCGGGCCGGGCGACGGCCGTCAAGCCGACGTCGCCTTCCACGTGGTTGGGCACGCCCAGCGGGAAGTGAAACGCCTCCGCCAGCGCCTCCGTGCCGGCTCCAGCCACGTCGGTGCCCTCCGGCAGCAGGCGGGCCTGCATGAGGTCGTAGGGCGCGGCGCCGAATCGATAGGCATACGAGAGGTCGATGAATTCGTCGAACAGATCCGCCGCCGGAAGTTCGATGCCGGAAGCGGCCACGAGCGTCACGGCGCGCGTGGCCGCCGATCCCACCGGCTCGGAATGGCGAAACAGGCGCACTTCGAGCCGCACCGACACCGGCCACGGCCGTTCGTTCAGGAGATGGATGCCGAGCCCATTGGTGCCTTCATCCGTGATGCCGAGGCCGATGGGCTGAAGCGTCCTCTTGAGATGATAGTACGCGGCCTTCGGCAGACCGGTGGCATCGACGATGCCCCAACCGGCGCCCGGCCACAGATCCCGCAGGAACCAGATGAGCGCGCCCCGGCAAGCGGATCGCGGACGCCGCCACTCGGCGAAGCAGGCCGCCATGACCTCGCCGCTCACCACCCGGCTGAGCGTGAGATAGCGCTCGTGCTCGGCATAGCGCAGCGACGGCGGATCGAGCCGATGCAGGTCGGCGAGATAGTGGTCGCGGACGTCGTCGAAATCCCAGCCGGCACCGCGGTCGCGCGGCACCCGCTCCTTCCAACGAGGGTGGTGCACGCGCAGGGGCTGGTGAGCCGACATGCCCTGCAAGGTCTCGCCCTCCGGCACGTTGGCGAAGGCGAGACACTCCGAGGCGAACCTGACCCCCGAGCGGCGCGCGTCCTGCAGCGGCAGGCGATAGGCGCCGACCCCGTAGTAAGAGCTCACACCGACGGCGCTCTCGTGCGGAAACGCGCCGCCGTGGGTGCTCGAGGGGCAGTAGGGAACGTCCGGACAATACTGCGCGCACAGCGCCGCCAGATGCGCCTCGAACAGCGGCGGATGCCACAGCGGCCGCGGCGCGCCGGACATCGCCGCCTGCTGGGCGCCTTCGCTGTTGCCGCACAGCAGCGCGAGCGCCGGGCGCGCCTGCAGGCGATCCAGCTGCTGGCGGGCCTCGTGGTCGACGCTCCGGAGAAACGCTTCGTCGGCCGCGGGATAATCCATGTTCGCGAACATGAAGTCCTGCCAGACGAGGATCCCCTGCGCATCGCACAGATCGAGAAAGTCGCCGCTTTCGTAGACCAGGGGACCGGGCACGCGCAGCATGTTCATGCCGGCCTCGCGAACCGCCGTCAGCGCGGCCCGGTACTGCTCGACCGAGGACTGCAAGGAGACGGCGTCGAGCGGCGTCCAACAGGCGCCGCGGCAGAATACCGGGTGCCCGTTGACGCGCAGTGCGAAGTCGCCGCCGGCGCGATCGAGCGACAGTTCCCGAAACCCGACGGCGCCCAGTTCGACGGTCACCTCGGTCGCCTCCTGCGCGCCCGCCGGCCGCACGGTCAGTCGCAGTTCGGCCCTGTACAGGGCGGGCTCGCCGTGGGTGTTCGGCCACCACCGGCGCACCGCCGCGATCGCGACCTGTCCGGTGATCGCCCGGCCCGGCGCATCCACGGCCAGCGCCGCCACGCGACGCTCATCGCCGCCGTCGAGCACGAGCACGGCTGACCGCACGGCGGCTCCGTCGAGCGTCGAAACCCCGCACGCGAACTCGAGGACGCCGGTCGTATCGATCAAGCGGGTACGCAATCGGGTGTCGTGCAGTTCGACGAGACGGCGCCGATCCAGCCACACCGGACGCCACGGCCCGACCGGCGCCGCCGGCGGCGACCAACCCGGGGTGCGGCCGAGCAGGGTCGTGCGGATCCAGCGCAGCTGTTGATCCGCGACCATGGGGGTGCGCCACCGTGGGCGCGCACGCCGGCGCTTCGATTCGCCCGACACGGATCGGAAGCGGATGAGCAGTTCGTTGCTCGGGCGCACCAGCCCGGTCACGTCGCACTCGTGACGGACGAACATGTTCTCGGACTCCACCAGCGGCGCGCCGTTGAGCCATGCCTGCGCAAGCGTCGCCAAGCCCTCGAAGCCCAGCACCAGGCGCTCGCCGGCGGCCGCGGGCGTCGAATCGAAGCGCAATCGATACCACCACTCCTCGGCGTCGAAATCCCGCGGAGCCTGGTCGAGATTCCAGAGACCGAGGTCGCGCAGGCTGGAGGCGACCGTTCCCGGGACCTGCGCGGGCCGCCATGGGCCGGGCGGCGTCTCGGCCGCGCCCGACACGGGAGCGACCGCCGCCAGTTCCCAGCCCCGGTCCAGGACGACGCGTCCGTGGACGCTGCAGGCTCGAAGGCGTCCGCTCATCGCAGCGATTGCAGCCGCGCGCTGGCCCGATCCCAGGCGAGGGCGAGATCGTCGAAATTCACACGGAAGTCCTGCGTCCGGCCGCCGTTGACCGTCCGGGCGATCTTGAGGATCAGCGCCTTGCTCACGGCCGAGATCCGCTCGAAGGCCGCGGCGCCCTCGCGCAGTCCGCCGTCGGCTGGATCGAGCCAATCGAGGTAGCGCGCCGCCAGCTCGGCGGCCGCGCCGAGCTGGCGCACGGTGCCGAACACCCAGGCATGGTACACGGCGAGGCCCTCGCGGACGATGTGGGGTAGATCGGCGGCGAAACGCCGCTCGAAGCGCCGGATGGGATTGTCCGCCGGCAGCCATTCGATCCGCTCGAGCAGCGAGGCGCGCGACAGCGCGCGCAGCGCCGGTTCAGGGATCCGGCGCAGCCGATCGCGGCGGATGACCTCGGCGAACAAGGGCATCCAGGTGGGATCGGGCGGCGCATCGAGCCGGAAGGTGCGCGCGAAGTCCTCGCCCTCGAGCGTGTGATAGGCGGCGTTGTGAAAGTAGCTCAGGCGCCCCGCGTCCGCGTCGATCGCACCGAGAATGATGGTCGTCTTGGTGTGCTGGCGGCGATAGTCCGTGCCGGCGGTGTCGGGCAGCCAGTAGGCATCGGCCTCGGTGCTGATGAGCCTGCCCGCCCCGAGGTGATCGAGCGCGTGCTCGAGCAGCGGCCGCCACACGTACAGCTCCTGCACGTCGAGACCGTACAGACGGCGAAGGTCGCCGTGGGGCGGCTTGAAGAAGGTCCATTGGTCGCCCTCGAAGTCGACCGCGACCGTGAAGGCGAGCATCGCCATCGGATCGAGTCCGAGCGCATGCAGCAGCTCGATCCAGACGTCGACGTAGCAGTTCTTCTCAACCCAGAGACGATCCGCGGCGTGCAGCGGGTGCCGCTCATGGCGCGAGGCATCCAATTCGAGCGCCGCGGCGCGCCGTGACTGCATGGGCCGCCCCTTCAAGGCCAGAGGCGCGATCGGACGTCGGCCGGCCAGCGATCGGCATCGCAGCCATGCGCCTTGAACAAGGCCATTGCGACGCGCTCGAGGCCGAATCCGAGGCAGGCCGTGTGGGCGGGCTCGCCATCCGGATTCAGGATTGCGAAGGTCTCGCCGAAGTGCTGTTGATGGAAGTTGAAAGAGCACACCGCCGTGGGCGCGGCGCCGGAATTGACCGGCACCAGAACCTCGTATTTCAGCTTCTGTTCCTTCTGATTGACGGCCATCATCTTGCCGCCGCGCCCGAAGAACGGATCGGAGGCCACGTCGGGAACGGCATCGAGGCCGAGCGAGCGCAGCAACTCCACGCCGCGGCCGAGCCACGCATCGCGCCAGGCGAGCACCTCGTCCTGCGCGCCGATGCGCACGAACTCGCGAACCCTGAAGGACTGCATCCGCGTCGGCTCGCGCGACGGCTCGTGCCGGAACACCCAGTTCTGCATGGTGACCGTGCGTCCGCC
>JAJXZV010000121.1 GCA_021779875.1 Pseudomonadota bacterium | reverse complement strand
CCGTCGCCGTCGCCGCGCGCGCGCCATCGGCATGCATGGCGGCCGCGGCCGCGCAGATCATGGCGATGGCGAACCGGACGGTGCACGGTCCGGCTCCGCTGGAAGTCATAGGCATTTAATTTGTCTCCCTGGTTTTGATATCGATCGTCCCGCGTGAATACAGCGCGCCGCGCGCCGCCCGCGTGACCCGAGGGAGGACTTTGCAATTTGCAGGCCAAATGCCACACCGATCCGGACGGAACGCCAGCGCCGATCGACTCGGGACCCCGGCCGATTCGGCGAGCGCATTCAAATCATGGGTTTATGACGGTTACGTCAGCCGGCGGCACAAGACCCGCCCGATGTCCGCCCTCTGTGGCCCGAGAACGACATCCGGCGCGAGCCGCGTGCCCGTGAATGACCGCGGTGCAGACGCGGCCGGCCCCGCTCCAAGAGCGTGCGCAGGCGCTCAGCGCCCGGCCGAATCCGGATCCAGGCCGAGATCCGCGCGGCGCGCCCGCACGCGATCCGCCTCGCGATCGAATCCGCGGCAGGCCAGCAGATACGCCAGGGCGGCGACCGGCAGGCCCACCAGCATCGCGACGTCGGCGCCGCCCAGGGCCGCGGCGGCCGGGCCGCGGTAGCTCTCGGTGCTGAAGAACGGGATCATGAGCGCGAAGCCGGCCGCGTAGGCGAGCAGACCGCGCCAGTTCCAGCGGCCGTACATGCCCCGCGGGTTGAAGATCTCGCGCACCGAGTAATGGCCGCGGCGCACGAGGTAGAAGTCGACCAGATTGACCGCCGTCCAGGGCGTGAGCAGGTACAGCAGCACCGCGAGGAACTCGCCGAACTTCTGCGCGAAATCCCGGGTCGACGCGAACGCCAGCGCGGTCGACGCCAGGATCGCCGCGAGCAGCGTCCAGATTCGCCTGGCGACGCTCGGAGGCGAGGGCCGCAGCGAATCCGCCACGCTGAGCAGCGTGAGCGAGGCGCCATAGCAGTTCAGCGCCGTGATGGTCACCAGGCCGAACAGCGAGCACAGCAGCAGCGGCTTGCCGAATCCCGGCAGCGCGGCGTCCGCCGCCGCGCGCAGCGCCGCCGCCACCTCGAGCGAAGGGTACAGCGCCGCCGCCACCGTGCCGATCAGCATGGTCCAGGCGCCGCCGACGAACGCGCCGAGATAGGTCCACCAGAACGAGCTGCCGACGCCCACGTCGCGCGGCAGATAGCGCGAGTAGTCCGACACGTAGATCGACCAGGCGATCTGATACGAGGCCGCCGCGAAGAACTGCGCGAGGAACGGCACGGCGCGAAACTGCGCGGCCGTGATGCCGCCTCCCGGCAACGGGGTGTGCGCCAGCACCGCCGCCGAGAACACCAGCAGGACGAGGATCTGCAGGTACGCCACCCACCGCTGCGCGACGTGGATCAGGTCGTACCCCGCGATCGCGATCAACACGCTGAACAGCGCGAACAGCGGCACGGTCGCACCCGGTGCGGCGCCGTACAGGGTCTGCAGGGTCTGGGCCGCGAGCACCTGGTTGAAGGCGTTGAAGCCGATGTAGGCGACGAGCGCCACGCCCCACACCAACAGCGCGCCGACGTAGCCGAATTGCGGCCGCGACTGGATCATCTGCGGCAGGCCGAGCTGCGGACCCTGGGTCGAGTGAAAGGCCATGAAGAAGGTGCCGAAGGCGCAGCCGAGGAGCACCGCGACCGTCATCCACGCGAGATTGCCGCCGAGCGCGCCGCCCACCACGCCGGTGGCGACCGTCGCCAGGTGGGCGTCGCCCGAGAACCAGACGGTCCACAGGTGCCACGCCTTGCCGTGCCGTTCGGCGATCGGCACGTAATCGATGGAGCGCCGCTCGATCATCGGCGCACGTTACGCGATTTTCAGGCGGCTATCGAGGCATCAGCCGCGCAATGTGTCGTATTCTGCCGGCATGGTGCTCAGGAAACTCCTGTCGGTGCATCGCTGGCACGATCGGCTGCTGCTCTGGGCGGCCGCCGCCGGCGTCGGCGGCGCCGCGGTGCTGTTCGCCGAGATGGCGGACCTCGCGCAGGGCCTGCTGCGCCGGCTGCTCGGCGTCTCGCCGTGGTGGCCCTGGCTCACCGCCCCGTTCGGCTTCTTCGGTATCGCCTGGCTGACGCAGCGCTTCTTCCGCGGCGCCGAGGGCAGCGGCATACCACAGTCCATCTTCGCCCTGCGCCCCGAGGCGGGCGAGGAAGGTCGGCGCCTGCTGCGCCCGAGCGTGGCGATCGGCCGCATGCTGCTCGCCGCGGCGGGACTGTTCTGCGGCGGCTCGATCGGCCGGGAGGGCCCCACGGTGCACGTCGGGGCCGTGATCGTCAACGGCGTCGCGCGGTTCATGCGCCAGGCGCGCACCGACGCGCATCGGCGGGCGCTGGTGCTTGCGGGCGGCGCGGCGGGCGTGGCCGCCGCCTTCAACACGCCGCTCGCCGGCATCGTGTTCGCCATCGAGGAATTGGCGAAGTCCTTCGAGGAGCGGGCGAGCGGCACCACGCTCACGGCGGTGGTGCTCGCGGGCGTCGTTGCGATCGCCCTGGTGGGCGACTACACCTATTTCGGCCAGCCCGCGGTCACACTGCGGGGCCACGGCATCTCGTTCGCGTTGTTCCTTCTGGCGCTGTCCTGCGGGCTGGCCGGCGGCGCCTTCAGCCAGGCGACGCTCGCGAGTGTCGCCCGGCTGCCCGGCGCCCTCGGACGGCTGCGGCGGGAGCGGCCCGCGCTGTTCGCGGGGCTGTGCGGTCTCGGCGTCGCGGCGCTCGGCGCGGCCAACGGCGGCCTGACCTACGGGACGGGCTACGCCGAGGCGCACTCGATCATCGAGAGCCAGGTGCATCTTTCCTGGGCCTATGCGCCGGCGCGCGCCGCGGCGACGCTCCTGTCCTACCTCAGCGGCATCCCCGCGGGCCTGCTCGCTCCCTCGCTCTCGGTCGGCGCCGGTCTGGGCCAGTTCCTCGCCGATTCGCTCGGGCAGGACTCGGCGGTGCCCTTCGCGATCCTCGGCATGTGCGGCTTTCTCGCCGGCGTGACCCAGGCGCCGCTCACCTCGCTGGTGATCGTGATGGAGATGACCGCGCAGCACGCCATGGTGCTGCCGCTGATGATCACCGCGGCGCTCGCCACCGCGGTGTCCAAGCTGGTCAGCCCGCCGCTCTACCAGACGCTCGCGAACCGCTACGGCGCCCCGAACGCGCCGCCGGCCGCTCAGTATTCGAAGGTGTAGGACAGTCCGATGCTGCTGCCCGGATCGTTCTCCGGCGTGGTCCCCTGCGTGATCGCGGCGCCGTTGCCGAGCCGGGTCTGCAGCTTGAAGTGCTTGCTCAGCTCGACGTCGACCTCCACCTGGGAGGTTCCGGCGGTGGTCTGGGTGCCCTGGATGTAGATCCGCCGCGACAGGTACCGGCCGGCCTGGATGCTGGCGCCGGTGCTCTCCCCCGCGGGTGTCAGGCCGGTGTTGGCCGAGCCCACCGACAGCCGGTCGAGACCCAGGCTCTTCTGCAGCCGCGCGAGCGGATTGAGCGCGCCGCCGCCGACCCCGCTCAAGGATGCGAGCGCGCCGGCGATCTGCGCCGCCTGCAGCGCCGAGGGCTGGGTCGTGCACTGGCCGAACAACAGGCGGCACATGATCTCGTCGGCCGGCATCGAAGGCACGCTCGTGAAGGTGAAGCGCGGCGAGTCGGCGCGGCCGGAGACGGTCAACGTCGCCGTGGCGTCGGTGAGGGCGGCCTGCGCGGTGAAATCGAGCGTGGGGTCGATCTTCTTGCGCAGCCCCGTTCCGTCGAACCCCACCCGCCCGGAGGTGAAATCCAGGCGCCGGCCGGCGAACGTGATGTTGCCCCGTTGCAGATCGAAGCCGCCGCTGACCGCGGGCTCGGCGGCGGTGCCGCCGATGCGCAGCTCGCCGCCGAGCTCGGCGTCCAGGCCCCGGCCCTGCACCAGGACCTCCCGCGGTGCGCTCACCCGCAGATCCAGCCCCACGACCACGGCCCGGCGACCAGGCTCTGGCGCCGACACGCCGCGGCGGCGCACGTCCAGCACGGCGACCTCCGGCGGCAGTGAATTGGCGATGCCGATGACCGTACGCTTGAGCGTCATCGATCCGGCCACGTCCAGGCGCTCGAGCGCCTTGCCGGTCACTTTCAGGTCGGCATCCAGATCCGTGGTGACGATGGCGCTCGCCACCGGCCGCGCGTTGCGTGCGGTCACATCCAGATTCACCGGCACGCCCGGCTCGAGCACGCCGACGCTGCCCGTCAGGGTGATCTCGCCGGAGGCCGCCGTGGCCTTGAAGCGCTCGATGGTGAGCGTCCCGTCCGCCCCGCGCAGCTCGGCGCCGATGCCCGTGAATTCGATGCCGCGGCCGAAGTCGCGAAAGCTCCCGCCGTCGAGCGAGATCGTGCCGGCGAAGCGCGGCTCGGCGAGCGACCCGCCGAGCGCACCGTCGAGTGCCATGCGCCCCGTCACGCGCAACCCACGCGCCTCGAGCAGCGCATTGGCGAGCGCGAGATCGAAGCCGCCGCGCAGCCGCAGATCGAGCCCGGCGGCGGCGCCGAGCGGGGCTGCGCCGGTGACGGCGAGTTCGGAGTTCGCTCCGGCGCTGAAGCCGGCATCGACGGTGACGACCCTGGCGTCGAGCCGCCCCTCGGCATGGCCTTCGATGGGCGGCAGCCCCGCGGCCGCCTTGCCCGCCAGGCGCAGTCCGGCGGCCTC
>JAJXZV010000360.1 GCA_021779875.1 Pseudomonadota bacterium | reverse complement strand
CGACGATTATACATAATCCCGGCGGTGCCGGCCGCCCCGTGCCGGCGGCGCCTCGCGCCGCGCTCTTCATGCGATCTTCATGCGTTTCTCATGGGCATTCTGCGCATTCTGCGCACGTCGCGCTGTCGGAACCCGGCGACAGTTGAGCGCCGGCGCGGGCTGTGGGGTAATCCCCCGAGCAAACCCGGGCGAATCGAAGACGGCCGCCCGCCCACACGAGAATCGAGAGGACAACAACCATGACTGCACAACGTCGTCGCAAGGGCTGGTGGGAAACCCTGTCCGGCAGACTCTTCGGCTCACTCCTAGTCGCGGGCTCGTTCGCGCTCGCCGCGTGCGGCGGCTCCGGCATGTCCAGCACCCCGGGAACCACCGCGTCCACCAAGACCGGCACCGCGTTGATCACGCTCACCGACGCGCCCGGCGATTTCCTCTCCTACATGGTCAGCGTCGTGTCGCTCAAGCTGACGCGCGCCGACGGGACCGTCGTCGAGACGCTGCCGATGACCACGCAGGTCGATTTCGCCCAGCTGATCAACCTGTCCGAGATCATCAGCGCCAAGCAGATTCCGGAGGGCAGCTACACCTCCGCGAGCATGACGGTCGACTACGCCAGCGCGACCATCGTCATCGACAACGGCGCCGGCGGCATCACCGTGCCCGCCGCCAACATCATCAACGGCGCCAGCAACGCGGCGCTGGTCGCGCCGAACACCCAGGTGACCCTGTCGCTGCAGCTGCCCGCGGGGCAGCCGCTGGTGATCACCGACGGCACCGTGGCGAACTTCGCCCTGGACTTCAACCTCGCCGCATCGAACACCGTCGCGCCCACGGGCATCACCGCGAGCACGCCGGCCAGCGCCGTCACCGTGACGGTGAACCCGGTGCTCACGGCGAGCCTCGCGCCGGACGCGACCAAGCAGATCCACGTGCGCGGCCCGCTCGTGAGCGTGGGCACGACCTCCTACGTCATCAATCTGCGGCCGTTCTACGACAACCAGGATTCGGGCGATCAGCTGACGGTGAACGTCGCCGCCGCCACGACCTACAGCATCAACGGCACCTCGTTCACCGGGGCCGCCGGCCTCACCGCGCTCGCGGCCCTGCCGGCCGGCACGCTCACCGCCGCGTTGGGCACCTACGACGTCGCGACCAAGACCTTCACGGCGAGCACCGTCTACGCCGGCAGCAGCGTCGCGGGGTCCGGGCTCGACAGCGTCGAGGGCACCGTGGTCGCGCGCAGCGGCAACGTGCTCACCCTGAGCAACGGCAGCTCGCATCACGGCGACGACGACATGGAGCAGTACTGCGGCACCGTGGCGGTCACGATCGCGGCGACCACGTCGGTCACCGAGGACGGCCAGACCGGCACCTTCGGCCCGCAGGACGTCTCCGTCGGCCAGCACGCGCAGTTCTTCGGCACGCTCGGCACGGACGGCTCCGGCAACCGCACCCTGGACGCGAGCCAGGGCAGCGCCCGCCTGATGCTCACCAACGTCGCCGGCCAGGTGGTCTCGAGCACCGCCGGCAGCGTGACCATCGCGGTGCAGTCGATCGACGGCCGCCAGGTCTCCGACTTCAACTTCGCCGGCACCGGCTCCACCGCCGCCGCCTACGTGGTCGCGGTCCCCTCCACCCTGACCCTGCCGACGCTGACGGCCGGCACGCCGATCCGCTTCTTCGGGTTCGTCGCGCCGTTCGGCAAGGCGCCGCCGGACTTCAACGCCGTGTCGCTGGTCAACTTCGCCAACGCCAATGCGCGGCTCGACGTCGAGTTCCCGCCGCCGGGCGTGGCGCAGCCGTTCGTCGCGCCGCTCAGTGCGACCAACGTGGTCATGACCCAGGCGACGCTGCAGAGCGCGGTCGAGAGCGCCCTGATGATCGGCTTCCAGGTGACCAACCCGGCCACCTTGAGCACCGGCGTGAGCTTCGTCGCGGACACCTCGACCACCACCCCGACCTACGCGATCATGCATCGGACCAGCGAGACCGTGAACAACTACACCTCGTTCTCCGACCTGATCGCCGCGCTCGGCACGGACTTGAACGGCACGGTCACCATGAAGGGGCTGTTCGCAGAAGGCCCCTTCGACGCGTCCACGGGCGTATTCTCGGCCGCGAAGCTCCTGGTGTTCCTGAACGACTGACGCGCTGATCGAGGCGGCGGCCCGTTCCCCGGGGCCGCGAACGCGAGGGCGGAATCCGCTGGATTCCGCCCTTTTTTATTCCGGTGCCGGGGATCCGCTCAAAGGCCGAGGCGGTCCAGCCACCGATACGCGAACACCGCGGGCGCGAGGAACCACGGCGTCCCGAAGTGGTAGGGACGCGACGGGAATTCGAGCCCGTCGAAGGCGCTGGCGCCGCCCGGCAGACCGGCCATCCGGCGGCCGACGCGCATGCCGAGATAGGGCGCGAGCACCACGCCCTGCCCGCAGTAGCCCATGCAGTAATGCAGCCCGTCGCGCTCGCCGACGTGCGGCAGCGTATCGAACGTGTAGGCCACCCACCCGGCCCAGGCATGGGTCACGCGCACCGTGCGCAGCTGCGGAAATATCTGCGCCATCATGGCGCGCAGCCGCGGCACGCACACCAGCGGATCGGGCTCGCCGAGCGCGGCGCGGCCGCCGAATATCAGGCGCTCGCCGTCGGCCGACGGCCTGAAATAGACCACCACGCGGCGCGAGTCGCTCACGTGCCGCCCGTGCGGGATGAGCGCGCGCATGCGCTGCGCGCCGAGCGGCTCCGTGGCGATCTGGTAGCTGCCGATGGGAATGACCCGGCGCCGGTGCCAGGGGGACAAGCCGCGCGAGTAGCCGTTGGTGGCGAGCAGCACCCGCCGGGCCCTGACCGGGCCCCGGGCGGTGTGCGCCAGGTAGCCGTCGCCGCTGCGCTCGAGCGAGGTCACCTCGCAGCCGTAGACCGTCTCGGCGCCCGCAGCGCGCGCGCGCCGGCGCAGCGAGTCGAGCAGACGCACCGGATCCACCGAGGCGTCGTCGTGGTAGACGCAGCCGCCGTGATAGTAGTCGCTGCCGATCTCGGCGTGCTGCTCCCCGCGCGGCACGATGCGGATGCGTTGCTCGAGACCCGGCGGCTGGTGACGCGCGGCGTGCGCCATCTCGGCGAAGTGCGCCGCGGTGTGCGCCCCGTAGAAGCTGCCGGTCGCGCGCCAGTCGCAGTCGAAGCCCTCCTCGGCGGCGAGCTCGCGCAGGTACGCGATCGCATCGAGGCCGTCGCGGCAGATGGCGTACGCGCGCTCGTGGCCGTGTTTCGCCGCCAGTTGCTCGAGGGATGGCTTGATGCTGTAGGCGACCTGGCCGCCGTTGCGGCCGGAGCAGCCCGTGCCCGGCGCGGCGGCGTCGAGCACCAGGGTCGCGAGCCCTGCCGCCGCGGTCTCGCGGGCGGCCGAGAGCCCCGTGTAGCCGCCGCCCACCACCAGGATCTCGACCCGCGGCGGCAGGCGCCCGTCGCCGGCCGCGGTCTCCTCCGGACGCACGAACGCCGCACCCGCCCCGTCCTGCCACAGGGGCGTGGTCGCGATCCCCTTCGGCGGCCCGCTCTGCATGGTCAGTAGTGCGGCGGCCGCTCGTCTTCCGGCGGCCGCGGCCGATCCTCGCTCTGCACGGCCCGCAGCCGCTCCGCCAGCGCGGCGACCTGGGCGCCGAGCGCGTCGATCTGCCGCTGCTGCCGGTAGACGACCTCGCTCAGTTCCGCATTCGCGTGTTCGAGAAAGGCGATCTTCGTCTGGATGAGTTCGAGTCCGTCGTCGCTCATGTCAGGTTCCGCAGAAGGTGGCCAGAACGCGCTCCTCGTCGCGCGGCGCGTCGGCATAGGATAGCGCGCCGGGCGACTCCTCGAACGGCCGCTCGAGGGCGCGGCGCAGGGCCTCGAACGGCCCGAAGTCCCCGTCCTGCGTGGCCGCGCGAATGGCCTGCTCGATGCGGTGATTGCGCGGCACCAGCCACGGATTGGCGAGGCGCATGCGCGCGCGCCGCTCGAACGCCGTGTCCGCCTCCTCGGCGGCGCGGGCCCGCCAGCTCGCCCACCAATCCTCGAAGGCCGCGCGCCCGGCGAACGAGGACTTGAGCTGCTCGGGCGCCTGCGCCTCGCCGGCCGCCTCGGCCAGTCGCCGAAACGTGAGCGTGTAATCCGCGCCGTCGGCCTCCATCAACTCGAGCAGCCGGCGCGCGAGCCGCGCATCCTCGGGCCGCCGCGTGCTCAGGCCGAGCTTGGCGCGCATGCCCTCGAGCCAGTGCGCCTCGAAACGCGCCGGGAACCGCGCGACGATCTCCTCGGCGACGGCCACGGCGCGCTCCGGCCGCTCGTCGAGCAGCGGCAGCAGGGCTTCGGCAAAACGCGCGAGGTTCCACTGGCCGGCGGCCGGCTGGTTCGCGAAGGCGTACCGGCCGCGCCGGTCGATCGAACTGAACACGGTCGCCGCGGCGTACCCGTCCAGGAAGGCGCAGGGACCGAAGTCGATGGTCTCCCCCGAGACGGCCATGTTGTCGGTGTTCATCACGCCGTGGATGAAGCCCACGTGCATCCAGCGGGCGATCAAGGCCGCCTGGCGTTCGAGCACCGCCGCCAGCAATTCGGCGTGGGCGGACGGCGCCCCGCGCAGCTGCGGGTAGTGGCGCTCGATGACCCAGTCGGCGAGCGAGCGCAGCGCCTCGACGTCGCCGCGCGCGGCGAAATACTCGAACGTCCCCACCCGTACGTGGCTCGCCGCGACCC
>JAJXZV010000120.1 GCA_021779875.1 Pseudomonadota bacterium | reverse complement strand
GATCCGCAGCAGCCAGTTGAATCCGTAGGAGTCGCTCATCCGCTTGCGATACTCGCGCACGGAGGCGAGTCCCTGGACCATGGCGCGCGCCACGCGGGCGGGATCGTCGATGACGATCTCGTAGCGAGCCTGCGCCGCGGGCCCCAGGGTCGCGCCGATGAACTCGTGGAGCTGGCGGAAATACTCGGCGGCGGCCGCAGGGCCGGTGAAGATCACGGGGAACGGCATGTCGAGGTTCGCCGGATCGAGCAGGATACCGAGCAGGTAGAGCACTTCCTCGGCCGTGCCGGCGCCGCCGGGGAATATCACGATCCCGTGACCCACCCGCACGAACGATTCCAGGCGCTTTTCGATGTCCGGCATGATGACCAGCTGGCTGACGATCGGATTCGGCGGCTCGGCCGCGATGATCCCGGGCTCGGTGATGCCGAGATACCGGCCGTCGGCGATGCGCTGCTTCGAATGACCGATGGTGGCGCCCTTCATCGGGCCCTTCATCGCTCCGGGACCGCAGCCCGTGCAGATGTCGAGGCCGCGCAGGCCGAGCTCGTAGCCGACCTTCTTGGTGTAGTCGTATTCGGCACGGCTGATGGAATGCCCGCCCCAGCACACGACCAGGTTGGGCGTGACCTGCTGCTCGAGCACCCGGGCGTTGCGCAGGATGTGGAACACCGCGTTGGTGATGCTCGGCGAGACGTTCAGGTCGAATCGGCCGCTTTCGACGATCTCGTTGGAGATGAAGACGACGTCGCGCAGCACCGCGAACAGGTGCTCCTTGAGGCCACGGATCATCTCGCCGTCGACGAACGCGGCGGCGGGCGCGTTCTTGATCTCGAGCTTGATGCCGTACGGCTGGCGGACGATGCTCAGGTCGAAGGTGCGGTACTTGTCGAAGATCAGCCGCGAATCGTCGATGTCGCTGCCCGAGTTGAGCACCGCCAGCGCGCACTTGCGGAACAGCGGATACACGCCGCCCTGCCCCTGATCGAGGAGCTTGGCGATCTCCTGCTGCGAAAGGTACTCGAGACTGCCCTTGGGCGCGACCCGGGCGTCGACCAGGTCGGACGAGAGGATGGTGGTCTGCAACGGCCGATCCGCGATCATCACGGGTAGATGTCGATGGGCGAATTGTCCTCGGTGCGCATCCAAATCTCGACCATGTCGGCGTTCGACAGCGCAATGCAGCCGTCGGTCCAATCATTGGTCGAGTAATAGCTGATCGGGTGCCTCGGGTTGTTGGGCAACCCGTGGATCATGATCGCGCCGCCGGGTTGCCAGCGGTTCTTGCGGGCGCGCACTTCGTCCTGCTTGTTCGGGTACGAGACCTGGATGGCGAGGAAATATTCGCTACGGGTGTTGCGTCGCGACAGGAAATAGCGCCCTTCCGGCGTGCGGAAATCGTGTTCCCGTTCCTTCTGGCCCACCGGCATCAACCCGAGGGCCACCTTGTATTCGCCGAGCAGCCGATTGCCGTGATAGAGATACAGCTTGTGCTCCGCCTTGTGGACCACCACGTGATCGGCGGATTCCAGTTCCGCCGCGCGCGCCGCTCCGCCGCCCGCGAGCAGCACGCCCGCGAGCACCCAGGCGCCGATCCCGAGCGCGCCCACGCGTCGAAATCGTCGGAAACCGCCGTGAAACACTGCGTCCATGGAAAAAGTATAGCCTGGCACGGCACGACATAATCGGCAATGGCTCACGGCTCCGTATAATGGCCCGGATGCAGCGGATCCGGTTCGGCCAGTTCCTCCTCGGCATCCTGTGCGCGGCAGGGTCGCACGGCTGCATGGATCACCGGCCGCCGGCCGGTCCGGCGGAGTACCTCGACGAGCGCGGCGGTGTCACGGTGACCGCCCTGCCGAAGCCGGTGGAGTTCGTGCAACGGGCGGACGATCCGGGGCGCGGCATCGGCCGACGCCCGACCTTCGCCTACCTCGGACCCGTGGAGTGGGACCGCGCCGGTCGATTCGATCAAGGTCTCTGGCTGCAGGTGGCCCCGGGCGACACCGGGCGTGCCGGCGATCTGCGCGCCGCCGGCGCGGTGCATCTGGTGGTGGACGGCACGCCGGTCGCCCTCGACCCCATGCAGGCGCCCGACACCGCGCGTGCGCCCTATCGGGCGGTGGTGGACTGGGGCCCGAGCGCGTACTTCGCGCTCGATGCCCGCCTGCTCGAACGGCTGGCGTCGAGCCGCCACCTGGAATTGACCCTCGCCGGCGCCGATGGCGCGGCCATCCGGCTGGCGCCCGCAGGCGACCTCGACGGCCTGAGGCGCTTTGCCCGGGCGCGTGCCGCCGCGAATTGATCGGGGCCGCGGCCGCCGGCGCCGCTCACACGACTTGGGCCCGGCGCAGCGACAGGGCGGCGAACGCGATCCCGACGCCTAAGCCACCGACGACGTCCAGCACCACGTGCTGGCGGGTGGCGATGGTCGACCAGATGATGACCGAGCATTGCAGCGCGCTCAGCCACCGTAGGCCCCGGGGGGCGCCGAGCCGGCCGAGCACGCGCTCGAGCCAGATCGCCGCGAACACGGTGGTCGCCACGTGCAGCGAGGGGCAGGCGTTGCCGGCCGTGTCCAGACCCTTGAGGAACACGAAGTCCGGGTGGTCGGCCCAGTCGATGCCGAACGAGGGCGTGTTGGTCGGAAACAGCCAGAAGATCGCCAGGCAGAACGTGCACAAGCCGCCGATCCAGAGCCCGAACCGCATCAAGGATTGCAGGCTCCCCAGCAGGGCGGGTGCCAGCGACACATAGATCCACAGCGACAGGTAGGCCGGCAGCGCCGCCGGCGAGAATTCGATCCACGTGTCCAGCCAGATCACCGGCATGACGCGCGGCGGCATGGCCGGATGGCGGGACACGCCGAAGTAGACCCAGAAGAACAGCGCCATGAAACCCATGGTTCCCATCGCCTTCAAGGGCCACAGGAACGCCACGCGGTCCGCGATCAGGCGAGGCCAGGGAATGGCGAGCGAGGACTCCATCGATGAGGCGATCAGCCGGAAGTGTTGGGGAGCCGGGTGACGATCGTATAAAATTCGCCCAGTATGAAATCTATCGAACTGGTGCGCAATTTTCTCGCCGCCCGGCAAGGCATCGAGGCCGCGAGAATCGTCCCGGAGGCGCGCTTGGCCGATCTCGGCGTCGAGTCCTTGATGATGCTCGAGCTGATCTTCGAATGCGAAGACAAGCTCGGCATCAAGCTGCCCGAGGACTTGAGGACCCCGAAGACCGTCGGCGAAATGGTGGACCTCATGGACGGCCTGCTCGCCAGCCAGAACGGCTGAATGATGACTCCGCGGCGCGTGGCAATCACCGGCCTAGGCCTGGTCAGTCCCTACGGCGGCGATCTCGCCGACTTCTTCACCCGTCTGACCGCCGGTGAGTCGGCGATCCGGTACCTGAGCACCGACGACCCGCCGCGCCCGCTGTCCATGCCCTTCGCGGGCTGTCCGGGCTTCGATCCGGACGCCGCCCTCGGCACACCGCTCGCCTCGATGATGGATCGCTTCGCGCAGCTCGGCGTGGCCGGCGCCTTCGCGGCCTGGGATCACGCCGGATTGCCGCGCGCCGCCGCCGGCGAGTCGCGCGATGGCTGGGGCGTCTGCTGGGGGACCGCCCTCGGCGGCACGCTGGCTTATGAAAAGGGCTACCGGGACCTGTGGCTGAAGGGGCGCGACCGGCTGTCGCCGCTCACCGTCTTGCTCGGCATGAACAACGCGGCCAACGCCCACATCTCGATCCAGCTCGGACTCGGCGGCGTGAGCATGAGCCACACGGTCGCCTGCGCCTCGTCGGCGATCGCCATCGGCGAAGCGTTCCGCCGGGTACGCAGCGGCGAGGCGCCGGTCATGCTCACCGGCGGCTCGGACGTGCCGCAAGCCTACGGCGTCGCCCGCGCCTGGGGTGCGATGCGGGTCATGGCGCCCGGCGATGCCGAGACCGCGACGACGGCCTGCCGGCCCTTCGCCGCCGATCGGCGCGGCCTGGTGCTGGGCGAGGGCGGCGCCGCGCTGGTGCTCGAGGACTGGGACCATGCCGCGGCCCGTGGTGCCCGCGTCCACGGCGAGATCATCGGCTACGGCACCAACAGCGACCACAGCCACCTGGTCCGCCCGAACGTGGACGGCCAGATCCGCGCCCTGCGCGCAACGCTGGACGACGCCGGGCTCACCACCGCCGACGTCGACTACGTCAGCGCCCACGGCACGGCGACCGCCGAGGGCGATGCGGCCGAGATCGCCGCGATCAGGGCCGTTTTCGGCGAGCGCGCCGGCCGCCTGCCGGTCAGCGCCACGAAGTCCATGCACGGCCACCTGCTCGGCGCGGCCGGCGCCATCGAGGCCATCGCCACCGTGCTCGCGCTGCGGGAGCGGGTCATTCCGCCGACCGCCAATCTCGGGCCGGACACGCTGGATCCGGCCTGCGGCGGCGTCGATCACGTCTACACCGGCCGGCCCGGCGTGCGGCTGCGCACCGCGCTGTCCAATTCCTTCGCGTTCGGCGGCAGCAACGCCGTGCTCGCGTTTCGCGCCACCGCGCACTGAACCCGCCAGAGACCCCGATGCAAGAATCGAACTCCCCGCAAACCGTCGACGCCCTGCTGCCGGAGGTCGCCGTCCTGATCGTCGAGGCCCTGAACCTCGACGTGGCGCCCGCGGACATCCTGCCGGATGCGCCCCTGTTCGGCGACGGCCTGGGGCTCGATTCGATCGACGTGCTGGAAAT
>JAJXZV010000246.1 GCA_021779875.1 Pseudomonadota bacterium | reverse complement strand
GCCGCGCTCGCGAAGTTCGTCACGGGCGCCGGCGCCTCGGGCGGCCACTCGAAGGTGCGCAGATCCACGCGCGGCCGGCCGGCGAGCTCGGCCGCGAATTGCGCCGGCGACAGGTACAGATCCGCCGGATCCAGTATGGGGCGGAAGCGGTCGTGGGCGAGCTGGTCGTGGCGCTCGGATATGCCGCGCCAGAGTTCGTCCACCCGCGAGGCCGCCTCGTTGAGCTCGACGACCACCGTGGCCGCCGGCAGGTACTCGTACAGGTGGGAGGTGCGCTCGAAGAACAGCGGCAGGTAGTACTCGACGCCGCCGGGCGCCCGGCCGGCGCTCACGTCGCGGTACACCGGATGATCCGTCAGGTCGCCGCCGAAGCGCAGGCGGTACCGGCGCCGGAATTCGCGCACCGAGTCCGGGTCGAGCGGCGTCTCGCGCGCCGGCAGCAGCGCGATGCGCTCGAGTTTCCCGCCCGAGCGCTGGGTGTCGGGGTCGAAGAGGCGGATGCTGTCGACGTCGCGGTCGAGCAGGTCGATGCGATAGGGCGCCTCCGAGCCCATGGGAAACACGTCGATCAGCGAGCCGCGCACGGCGAATTCCCCGTGGGCGACCACCTGGGTGACGGCCGCGTAGCCGGCCAGCGCCAGGCGCTCGCGCAGGGCGTCGAGGTCGAGCGTCTCGCCGACGTGCACCTTGAGCGAGTGCGCCTCGATGTAGCTGCGCGGGGCGAGCCGCTGCATGAGCGTGTCGACCGCCGCCAGCCACACTCCGCGGCGCGCCCGCGGCAGCTCGGCGAGCGTGCTGAGCCGGCCCGAGGTGATGTCGGGATGCGCCGAGAACGCGTCGTACGGCAGCGTTTCGAGGTCCGCGAACACGCGCACCGGCAGCTCGCCGCCGGCGAAGAAGGCGATCTCCTCGGCGAGGGACTGTGCCTCGCGCGAGTTCTTGGTGACCACCAGCAACGGGCCGCCCGCGCCGGCCGCCGCTTCGGCGACGGCCAGCGCGGGAGCCGCGCCGTACAGCCGGCCCCACCGGACGCACCGCGTCCCGGCGGCCGGCAGGAGTGGATTCAGTAGTGCCATGCCTGCTCGAAAGAAGAACGAAAAAAGCCCGGCCGCGGGTCGTTGCGCCGCGGTCGAGCGTTCGGGGATGGGCCCCTTCTAGGGAATGTTACGCGATTGCGCGCGCGCGCATGGGCTCAGGTTTGCGCAGCCACGCTGTGAATCACGTGCTCGGACTCGAAATACACGACGAAGCCCCGGTACTCCCAGCGCGAGATCGGCGGCTTGCCCACGGGCGCGACCTTGCTCACCGGCGCCCCGAACTTGGCGATGACCTGCTCCATGGTCATGCCGCGGGAGGGGGTGGCGACGTCGGCCGGCTTGACTTCGATCGAGTCGCCCACGGCGACGGTCTCGGCGGTCGCGGACGCGGCGCCGAGCAACAGCGCGGCGGCGAGCGCCGCGATCCGGCCCGCATCCGGTCGCGGATGACGATGCCTCATGGTTCACCTCGCTTACTCACCTGACCCGGCACACTATAGCAGCCGCCAGGCCGCCCGCAGAAGCGATTTAACACCATGATTATCATGGTGTTTTGCGACTCTCCCCGCCCGTGCGGGCGGGGTGTGGTTTAATCGCCGCGCATGTTTCAACCGCTGCCAGTCTTCGTGGGGCTGCGCTACTCGCTGGCCCGCGAGCATAGCTTCTTCGTCTCGTTCATCACCTGGATCTCGCTCGCGGGGGTCGCGGTCGGCGTGGCCGCCCTGATCACCGTCCTGTCGGTCATGAACGGCTTCGAGTCGGAGCTGCGCACGCGGCTGCTCAGCCTTTCGGCCCACGCCACGCTCACCGCCGCCGGCGGCGCCGCCATCCCGGACTGGCGCGGGCAGCTCGCGCGCCTCGAGGGTTCGCCGGGACTCCTCGGCGCCGCGCCGTTCCTCGACACCGACGTGATGCTGAGCCGTCCGCCCTCGATGAGCGGCGCCATTCTCCGGGGCATCGATCCGGCGGCCGAGCCGCGGGTCTCGAGCATCGCCGAGAGTCTGCGCGAGGGCCGGCTCGCGGATCTGCAGCCGGGCTCCAATCGAATCATCCTCGGGCGCATGCTCGCCTATCAGCTGCAGGTGGGCGTCGGCGACACCGTCACGGTGATGGCGCCGGGCAGCAGCGCGCCGGGCGAAGGCGCCGGCGGCTTCGTGCCGCGCCTGCGGCAGTTCGAGGTGGCGGGCGTCTTCGAGGCGGGGCTGCAGGATCACGACGCCGTCCTCGCCCTGGTGAATCTCGCGGATGCCGAGGACTTCCGCTCGCTGGCCGGGCCCACCGGCATCCACCTGCGCTTCGACGACGTGCTGCGGGCGCCGCAGCTCGCGCGCGCGGCGCTCGGGCGGCTCGCGCCGGGGCTCGAGGTGCGCGACTGGACCGAGGAGAACGCGGCCTACTTTCGCGCCATCCGCATCGAGAAGACCATGATGGGCCTGATCCTGCTGCTGATCGTGGCGGTGGCGGTGTTCAACATCGTGGCGACGCTGATCATGGTCGTGAGCGACAAGCGCACCGACATCGCCATCCTGCGAACCCTGGGGCTGTCGCCGCGCGGCGTGCTCGCGGTGTTCGTGACCCAGGGGCTCGTGATCGGCTGGCTCGGCACCTTCATCGGGGTCGCGCTCGGCCTCGCGCTCGCGCTCAACGTCGACGTGATCGTACCGTTCGTCGAGGGGACCTTCGGGGTGCACATCATGGACCCGGACGTGTACTACATCACGGGCATTCCGAGCGAGACCCATCCGTCGGACGTGATCTGGATCGCGGCCGCGGCCCTCGGGCTCACCTTCCTCGCCACGATCCATCCGGCGCGGCAGGCGGCGCGGACGCAGCCGGCGGAGGCGCTGCGTTACGAATGATGCGCACCTGGTACGAAGGCTTCCTGGGGGTGCGCTACCTGCGCGCCGCGCCGCGCCGCGGCTTCGTCTCGCTGATCGCCGGCATCGCGATCCTCGGTCTGAGCCTCGGCGTCGCCGTGCTCATCGTGGTGCTGTCGGTGATGAACGGGTTCGAGGAGGAATTGCGCACGCGCATCCTGAGCCTCACCGCGCACGCCACCCTCTCGGGCCTCGAGGGGCGGCTGGCGGATTGGCGGCCGCGGCTCGCGCAGCTCGAGCGCTTCCCCGGCGTCGAGGCGGCCGCGCCCTACGTGGAGGAGCAGGGCATGATGACCCACGGCGCGAGATCGGCGGGCGTGCTGCTGCGCGGGATCGTGCCGGCGGACGAGCGCCGCGTCGCCGATCTGTCCCGCCACCTGCTGCAGGGCCGGTTGCGCGACCTGCAGCCGGGCGGGTACCGCGTGATCCTCGGCAAGGCGCTCGCCGACGATCTGGGCGTGCGCGTGGGCGACCGGGTGGTGCTCATCGTCGCGCAGGGCGACGTGACGCCGGTCGGGGTGATGCCGCGGATGCGCAGCTTCGAGGTGGCGGGCATCCTCTCGGTCGGCATGTACGAATACGACAAGCGCATCGCGCTCACCGCCATGCAGGACGCGGCCCGGCTCCTGCGGATGGGCGACGACGTGACCGGCATCCGCCTGAGCCTGACCGACATGTACGCCGCACCCCGCGTGGTGCGCGCGGCCGCGGTGGCCTTGGGCGGCGGGTTCTACGTCGAGGACTGGACCAATCAACACGTGAATTTCTTCAAGTCCATCGAGATCACCAAGAACATCCTGTTCGTGATCCTGTCGCTGGTGGTGGCGGTCGCGGCCTTCAACATCGTCTCGACCATGGTGATGGTGGTGAAGGACAAGCGCCGCGACATCGCCATCCTGCGCACCTTCGGCGCGTCGCCGCGCAGCATCCTCTCGGTGTTCGTCGTGCAGGGCAGCCTGATCGGCACGATGGGCATCGCGCTCGGCGTCGCGCTCGGCGTGCTGGTCTCGCTGAATCTGCAGAGCCTCGTGCACCGCCTGGAGGCCGTCGTCGGCTTCAAGTTCCTGGACGCGCGGGTGTACTTCATGAGCGACCTGCCCGCGCGGGTCATGGCCGCCGACGTCCTGCGCATCTGCGCGGTGGCCTTCGTGCTCGCATGCCTGTCCACGCTGTATCCCGCGTGGCGCGCGGCCCGGCTGCTGCCCGCGCAATCCCTGAGAAACGATTGAGGATGAACCTTCCCATGTCGAACGAAGCGTCGGTGGTGCTGCGCGGCTCGGATCTCTACAAGGAGTTCGTCCAGGGCGCGACGCGCCTGCCGGTGCTGCGCGGCGCGTCCATCACGGTGCGGGCGGGCGAGCGCATCGCGATCGTCGGCGCCTCGGGCTCGGGCAAGACCACCCTGCTGCAGCTGCTCGGCGGGCTCGATCTGCCGACCTCGGGCGCCGTGGAGATCGCCGGCGCCGCCATGAACCGCCTGAACGACACCGAGCGCGGCCGGCTGCGCAACCGCGCGGTGGGCTTCGTGTACCAGTTCCATCACCTGCTGCCCGAGTTCACGGCGCTCGAGAACGTCGCCATGCCCCTGCTGGTGCGCCGCGCCGATCCCAAGGCCGCACGCGAGCAGGCGGCCGCGCTCCTGGGGCGGGTCGGCCTCGCCGAGCGGCTCGAGCACCGGCCGGCGCAGCTCTCGGGCGGCGAGCGGCAGCGCGCGGCGGTGGCGCGCGCGCTGGTGGCGCGCCCGAAGCTGCTGCTCGCGGACGAGCCGACCGGCAACCTGGACGGCCGCAACGCGGCTCAGGTGTTCGAGCTCATGCTCG
>JAJXZV010000359.1 GCA_021779875.1 Pseudomonadota bacterium | reverse complement strand
CCCATGCGCTCGGGCTGCCTCTGTTCGATCCGGATTCGCGCGTGCAGCGCGCCGGATCCGCCGCGTACGCGCGGGTCGACCCGGCCGCGGCGGCCGGCGACGGGTCGACCTTGCAGCGCCCCGTCGCGGGCAATGGGTTGATCGGCGGAACCGGCCGCGCCGCGGGGGTCGTCGACGCGCGCGTCATCGTGGCCGCCAACGGCGGCTCGGACCTGATCTACCTGCCGCGCCGCGACGCGGCGCTCGCCCGGCGCATCGCCGAGGTCCTCGGCCGGCAGGATTACGTGGGCGGGCTGTTCGCGGACGAGTCCCTCGGGCCGCTGCCCGGTGCGCTGGGATTGCGGGCCATCGGCTTTCGCGGCGCGGCGCTGCTGCCCCGGCCGGCCATGGTCGTCACCTTCACGACCTTCGCGAGCGACCCCCGCGACCCCCTGATGAGCGCCGCGCAGATCTCGGACGTCACGCTGCAGGAGGGCCAGGGCATGCACGGCAGTCTCGGCCGCGACAACACCTACAACAACATGGCCGCCATCGGGCCGGACTTCAAGGCGGGGTTCCTGGACGAGCTGCCGGTCGGCAACGCCGACATCGTGCCGACGCTGGCGCATCTGCTCGGACTGCCGCTCGAGCCCGCGGGGCGGCTCTCCGGACGCGTGTTGTTCGAGGCGCTCGCCGATGATCGAGCCCGGGTCGCCGCCCGACGACGGGTCGCCGTCTCACGCCCCACGGCATCCGGCAAGATCACGGTACTGCAATACCAGGAAGCCGGCGGCCGCCGCTACCTCGACGCCGCCTGCTTCCTGGACGCCGCCGAGGGCCGGGGCGCGCCGGCACGCCCGGCCCCCTGCGGCGGACCCTGAGACCGGAGGAACGCATGGACATCGAGAAGACTTCGGCGGTGATCACCGGCGGCGCCTCCGGCCTCGGCCTCGCGACCGCGCGGCACCTCATATCCCGGGGAGGACGCGCCGTGCTCCTCGATCACAACGAGACCGCAGGCCGGCAGGCCGCGGCCGCGATCGGCGCGCGCTTCGTGGCCTGCGACGTCACCCTCGAATCGGCGGTGAATGCCGCGATGGCCGAGGCGCACGCCGCCATGGATGGCCTGAATCTGCTGGTCAATTGCGCGGGCATCATCGGCGCGGGCAAGCTCCTCGGCAAGGACGGTCCCATGGCGGCCGGGTATTTCGAGAACGTGGTGAAGGTGAACCTCATGGGCACCTTCCATTGCGACAAGGCCGCGGCGCACCTCATGCAGGGGAACGCGCCCAACGACGAGGGCGAGCGCGGCGTGCTCGTGCACACCTCGTCGGTCGCCGCCTACGAGGGACAGATCGGCCAAATCGCCTATTCGGCGACCAAGGCGGCGCTGGCCGGCATGACGCTGCCGATCGCGCGCGAACTGGCCCGCATCGGCATACGCTGCGTCTCGATCGCGCCCGGGGTGTTCATGACGCCGATGCTCGCGGGTCTGCCGCAGGAGGTGCAGGACTCGCTCGGCAAGCAGGTTCCATTCCCCCCGCGCCTCGGCAAGCCCGAGGAGTTCGCGCGGCTGGTCCAATCGATCGTCGAGATCCCCACCCTGAACGGCACGACGATCCGCCTGGACGGCGCCATCCGCATGCAGCCGCGCTAGCCGCCTTCGGGAAAGAGCGGCAAGCCGCCGTCGCGCTCGACCACGGGCGCCTTCAGACCGAAGTGCAGGTAGGCCGCGCGGGTGGCGACGCGCCCGCGCGCCGTGCGCATCAGGAAACCCTGCTGGATCAGGAACGGCTCGATCACGTCCTCGATCGTGCCGCGCTCCTCGCTCATCGCGGCCGCCAGGCTGTCCACCCCGACCGGACCGCCCTCGAACTTCTCGATGATGGTGAGCAGGAGCTTGCGGTCGAGCATGTCGAAGCCCTGCGGATCCACTTCGAGCAGATCGAGCGCCGCCAGCGCCACGTCGCCGCCGATGCGCCCGGCCGCCTTGACGTCCGCGAAATCGCGCACCCGGCGCAGCAGTCGGTTGGCGATCCGCGGCGTGCCGCGCGCACGCTCCGCGATGCGCGCCGCGCCCTCGGCCTGCAGATCGAGCCTGAGGATGGCGGCGCTGCGCACCACGATCCGGGTCAGCTCGGCGACCGAGTAGAACTCCAGGCGCTGCACGATCCCGAACCGGTCGCGCAGCGGCGAGGTCAGGAGCCCGGCGCGGGTCGTTGCGCCCACCAGCGTGAACGGCGGCAGATCGAGCTTGATCGAGCGGGCCCCGGGCCCTTCGCCGATCATCAAATCGAGCTGCGAATCCTCCATCGCCGGATAGAGCACCTCCTCGACCACCGGACTCAGGCGGTGGATCTCGTCCACGAACAGCACGTCGCGCGGCTCCAGGTTGGTGAGCAGCGCGGCGAGGTCGCCCGGCCGCTCGAGCACCGGGCCGGAGGTCTGCCGCAGGTGCACGCCGAGCTCGTTGGCCACGATGTTCGCGAGAGTGGTCTTGCCGAGTCCCGGCGGGCCGAAGATCAACACGTGATCGAGCGCCTCGCCGCGCTGCCGGGCCGCCTGGATGAAGATCTCCATCTGCGTCTTGACGTTCGGCTGGCCCACGTAATCGGCGAGGGTCTTCGGGCGCACCGCGCGGTCGACGACCTCCTCTTCCTTGGCGCCGGCCGCCGACACGATGCGATCCTGCTCGATGCCCATGACGCGCTACGGCCTCACCGCGGCCTTGAGCGCGCGGCGGATGATCTCGGTGGTCGACAGCCCGGGCTCGTCCCCGGCCTTCAGCAGCCGGGCGACCTCCGGCGGCTTGTAGCCGAGCGCGATCAGGGCGGCGAACGCCTCGCCCTGCGCGCTCGCCGGGCCGCCGCTCGCGGGCGCGCTCGGACCGTCGGCGGCCGCCGGCACGGCGAGCTTCTGCACGCTGTCGCGCATCTCGATGATCACCCGCTCGGCGGTCTTGCGCCCGATCCCGGGTATTCGGGTCAGCATGGCGACGTCCTCGGCCTCCACGGTGCGCAGGAAATCCTCGACGCTCGCGCCCGACAGGATGCCGAGCGCGATCTTCGGGCCCACCCCGGAGACCTTCAGCAGCCCGCGGAACAAACGCCGCTCAGCGTCGGTGGAGAATCCGAACAGCACGTGGGCATCCTCCCGGATCACCAGGTGCGTGAACAGCGCGACGGCCTCGCCCACCGCGGGCAGTCCGTAGAAGGTCGACATCGGCGCCTCGAGTTCGTAGCCGACCCCGCCCACGTCGACCCGCAGCGTCGGCGGCTGCTTGAGCGCGAGCACGCCCTTCAGGAATCCGATCACCGGCGCACCGCCGTGCGCGCCAGGGTCTCGCGCAACGAGGCCGCCACCCGCCCGCGCAGCGCGTGGCATACGGCGGCCGCGAGCGCGTCGGCGGCATCGGGCGACAGGGGGCCCTCCAGCTTCAGGAGGCTGCGCATCATGAGCTGCACCTGGCCCTTCTCGGCGCCGCCGGTTCCGACCACCGCCTGCTTGATCTCGCGGGTGGCGTACTCGAACACCTCGGCGTTGCCGTGCGCCGTCCCGCAGATCGCCGCCCCGCGCGCCTGCCCGAGCTTCAGCGCGCTGTCCGGATTGCGGTTGACGAACACGCGCTCGATGGCGATCTCCTGCGGTTGGTATTCGGCGACCACGGACTGCATGCAACGGTAGATTTCCCAAAGGCGGGCGGCGAAAGCCCCCTGCTGCGTGCGGATCACCCCGCTCGCGACGTAGGTCAAACGCGGGCCGCTCGCGTCCAATACGCCGAACCCGGTGCGCTGCGACCCGGGGTCGATGCCGAGCACGCGTATCGTTGTTGACATGGGCGTATATGATACCGTCAACGAACGCTTAAACCCACATGGAGACGACCTCAACCACCCGGCAGGCGCCGAGCGCGCGGCTCACGGCGGCGCTCGCCGAGCTGAGCGGCACCCCCGTGCCCGCGCAGGCCCGTCCCGTCCTCGACGCCGCGCTCGAGGTCGGCGAGATAGTGCGCCAGCTCGAGGCGGACGACGACGTGGTGATCGCCGCCGTCCTGCAACCCATGCTCGATGCGGGATTGATCGAGCCGACCGGCGTCGAGAAGCGCTTCGGCGCGGAGGCCGCACGCCTCGCCCGCGCCCTCGCGCAGCTCGGCCACTTCGGCCTGCCGGCGGACTGGGCGCCGGAGCGCGGCCTGGAGCCGGGGCAGGCGGAGAGCCTGCGCAAGATGCTGCTCGCCGTGATCGGCGACGTGCGCCTCGTGATCGTGCGCCTCGCCGAACAGCTGCAGAAGATGCGCTCCGCCAAGGCGTTCTCGCCCGACGTGCAGCGCAAGCTCGCGATCGAGACCCGCGAAGTCTACTCGCCGCTCGCCAACCGGCTCGGGGTCTGGCAGCTCAAGTGGGAGCTCGAGGATCTCGCGTTCCGCTATCTGCAGCCGGACGACTACCGGCGCATCGCGGCCGCGCTCAACTCGCGGCGGACCGAGCGCGAGCAGTACATCGAGGAATTGAAAACCGAACTCGAGCGTGAGCTGCGTGCGGCGGGCATCGAGGCGAGGATCGAGGGGCGGCCCAAGCACATCTACAGCATCTGGCGCAAGATGCAGGCCAAGCACCTGGCCTTCGAGCAGCTGATGGACATCCGCGCGGCGCGCGTGCTGGTCGGCAGCGTGGCCGACTGCTACGGCGCACTCGGCGTGGTGCACTCGCTCTGGCAGTTCATCCCCGGGGAATTCGACGACTACATCGCGACCCCGAAGGACAATCTCTACCGCTCCATCCACACC
>JAJXZV010000012.1 GCA_021779875.1 Pseudomonadota bacterium | reverse complement strand
CGGCCCCGCCGCCGCCCGGCTATCGGGTCGAGGCGCCGGCGCGCACCGCCGGCGCCTGGCCCGGCGCCGTGCCGGCCGCGCCCGCCGCCGCGCAAAAGGCCTTCGTCGACCTGCAGCACGACGTCACCACCAAGGATCTCGCGCTCGCGGCCCGCGAGGGCTTCCGCTCGATCGAGCACGTCAAGCGCTTCACCACCAACGGCATGGCCACCGATCAGGGCAAGACCTCGAACCTGAACGCGCTCGCCGTGGTCGCGGCCGATCTCGGCAAGCCCATTCCCGAGGTGGGCCTGACCACCTTTCGCATGCCCTATACCCCCACCACCTTCGGCAGCTTCGCGGGCGTCTCGCGCGGCGACCTGTTCGACCCGGTGCGCAAGACGCCCACCCACGACTGGGCGGCGGCCCGCGGCGCGGTGTTCGAGAACGTGGCCCTGTGGAAGCGCGCGCGCTACTTCCCGCGCCGCGGCGAGTCGATGCACGACGCGGTGGCGCGCGAGTGTCGCGCGGTGCGTGCCGCCTGCGGCCTGTTCGACGCCTCCACGCTCGGCAAGATCGAGGTCGCGGGGCCCGGGGCGGCGGAGTTCATGAACCGCCTGTACGTCAACAATTGGACCACCCTGGCGCCGGGCCGTGCCCGTTACGGCGTGCTGTGCCGCGAGGACGGCTTCATCTACGACGACGGCGTCGTGGCGCGCCTCGATCGTGATCGCTTCCACGTCACCACCACCACGGGCGGCGCACCGCGGGTGCTCGCCATGATGGAGGATTATCGGCAGACGGAGTGGACCGATCTCGAGGTGTGGCTCACCTCCACCACCGAGCAGTGGGCCGTGATCGCGGTGCAGGGTCCGCAGGCGCGCCGCGTTCTCGAACCGCTGGTCGAAGGCGTGGATCTCGCCGCGGGCGCCCTGCCGCACATGGGCGTCGCGCACGGCCTGATCTGCGGCGTGCCGATGCGGCTGTTCCGCGTGAGCTTCACCGGCGAACTGGGCTTCGAAGTGAACGTGCCGGCCGACCACGGCGCCGAGGTATGGCGGGCGATGCACGCCGCCGGCCAGGCGTACGGCCTGGTGGAGTACGGCACCGAGGCCATGCACGTGCTGCGCGCCGAGAAGGGCTACATCATCATCGGCCAGGATACCGACGGCACGGTGACGCCGGACGACGCGGGGCTGTCGTGGGCCATCGGCAAGGCCAAGCCGGACTTCGTCGGCAAGCGCTCGCTCGAGCGGGCCTCGATGAAGGCCGCGGACCGCCGCCAACTGGTCGGTCTGCGCACGCGCACCGGCCAGGTGCTGGAGGAAGGCGCGCAGATCGCCGAGCGGCCGGGTCAGAAGCCGCCGATGGCATTGATCGGCCACGTGACCTCCGCCTACGCGAGCAGCGCGCTCGAGGCGCCCATCGCCCTCGGCCTGGTGGCCGGCGGCCGCGCCCGCCTCGGCCAGACCTTGTACGTCCCGATGCCGGACGGCGACCTCGAGGTGGAGGTCGTCTCGCCCGTGTTCTACGATCCCCAGGGGGCACGCCTGAATGCCTGACACCCTCGCACGCCAGTTGCCCGACGTCGCCGAAAGCCCATGGCTGCATCGGTTGCCGCCCGCGAGCCGCTTCATCCTGCAGGGCGGCGCGGCCGCCCGCGGCGCCGCCGCGCTGGTGTGGGGCGTGGAATTCTCGGACGCGCCCTGCCGGGCCATGGTGCACGGCGAGCGCGCCACCCTTTGGCTCGGTCCGGACGAACACCTGCTGCTCGATCGGACCGGAACCGCCGGTGCCGCCGTGGAACGCGCCCTCGGCCAGACCCTGAGCGCCACCCCGCACTCGCTGGTCGACGTGAGCCATCGGCAGTTCGCGCTCGAGGTGAGCGGCCCACGCGCCGCGGCCATTCTGAACGGCGCCTGCCCGCTCGATCTCGACCCGGAACGGTTCCCGGTCGGCATGTGCACGCGCACGGTGCTCGGCAAGGCCGAGATCGTCCTGTGGCGCCCGCGCGCCGACGCCTTCCACCTCGAGGTCTGGCGCTCCTTCGCCGGCTACGTGGGCGGGCTGCTCGGCGAGATCGCGGATCAACTCGACCCGCGCGAGCCGACGGGCGGTTAGCGCTGGGCCTCGCGCCAGTTCGGCGCGACGTAGAACGGCGCGTCCTCGGGCGGCAGCATCGGACCGCCGAGAATGTGATCGGCGGCCTTCTCCGCGATCATGATGGTCGGCGCGTTCAGATTGCCGGTGGTCACGGAGGGCATGATCGAGGAATCGACCACGCGCAACCCCTCGAGCCCGTGCACGCGCGCCTGGGGGTCGACCACCGCCATCGGATCGCCGGGGCCGCCCATCTTGCAGGTGCACGAGGGATGATAGGCGCTCTCCACCTTGGCACGGACGAAGTCGTCGATCTGGGCGTCGGTGCGGACGTCCGCGCCCGGCTGGATCTCGCGGCCCCGATACCGATCGAACGCCGGCTGCGCGAAGATCTCCCGCGTCAGGCGCACGCAGGCGCGCATCTCGGTCCAGTCGTCCGGATGGGACAGGTAATTGAATGCGATGCGCGGCTTGGCGAGCGGATCGGCCGAGGCGAGCCGGACCCATCCACGGCTCTTCGAGCGCATCGGTCCGACGTGCGCCTGAAAGCCGTGCTCGCGCGCGAGCGTCGAGCCGTCGTAGGCGACCGCCATGGGCAGGAAGTGGTACTGGATGTCGGGATACTCGACGCCCGCGCGGCTGCGGACGAAGCCGCAGGTCTCGAAGTGGTTGGTCGCGCCCAATCCGTCCTTGCGCAGCAGCCAGCGTGTGCCGATCTTGAGGCGGCTCCAGGCGTCCAGCGAGGAGTACAGCGTGATCGGCTCGGTGCAGGCCACCTGGAAATAGAACTCCAGATGATCCTGCAGATTCTCGCCGACGCCCGGCAGGTCGTGCAGCACCGCGATGCCGTGCCGTTCGAGCTCGGCCGCGGGCCCGACGCCGGAGAGCTTCAGGAGCTGCGGCGAATTGATCGGCCCCGCGCAGAGGATCAGTTCGCGCTCGACGCGCACCCGGTGCGGCGTCCCGCGGCGCAGGAATTCGAGGCCGGCCGCGCGCCGGCCCTCGAACAGCACGCGCGTCGCGAGGGCATGGGTGAGCACCGTGAGATTGGCCCGCGAGCGCGCCGGCCTGAGGTAGGCGTTGGCGGCGCTGCAGCGCCGCCCGCCGCCGACCGTCATGTCCATGCGGCCGAAACCTTCCTGCTGGAATCCGTTGACGTCCGCGCTCCGCGGATAGCCGGCCTGCGAGGCCGCGGCGAGCCAGGCGGCATGCAGCGGGTTGGCGAGCGTGCCGTAGCGGGTCGCGAGCGGGCCATCGCCCCCGCGGTAGGCATCCGCACCCTCGGCGCGGCGCTCCGCGCGCTTGAAGTACGGCAGCACGTCGCGGTATCCCCAGCCCGATGCCCCCTCCGCGACCCAGCGCTCGAAATCCAGCGGGTTGCCGCGGATGTACACCAGCCCGTTGATAGAGGAGGAACCGCCCAGCACCTTGCCGCGCGGCGTGTGCATGCTCCGCCCGCCGAGCCCCGGCTCCGGCTCCGTGTGGTAGTACCAGTTGTACTTCGGCATGTTCATCGGGATCGACAGCGCCGAGGGCATCTGGATGAAGATCGAGCGGTCCGAGCCGCCGTATTCGAGCAGAAGCACCCGCCGGCCGCCGGCGCTCAGGCGATCGGCGAGCACGCAGCCCGCGGAGCCCGCGCCGACGATGACGTAATCGAAACTCTGGTCGCTCAAGAAGCTCTCTCTCGTGTGCTCGAGGGCCGTCCGCCCTCAGTAGGGCGCGTCGACGTCGCCCATGGCCACGTAGACGCTCTTCAGCTGCGTGTAGTGCTCGATCGCGGCCCGGCCGTTCTCGCGGCCGAGGCCCGACAGTTTCATCCCGCCGAACGGCAGCTCGATCGGCGTCACGTTGTAGTGGTTGATCCAGCAGGTGCCCGCCTGCAGCTGCGCGATCACCCGGTGTCCGCGCGTCAGGTCGTTGGTGAACACGCCGGCGGCGAGCCCGTACTCGGTCGCGTTGGCGCGCTCGACGACCTCGCGTTCATCGTCGAACGAGAGCACCGACATCACCGGCCCGAAGATCTCCTCGCGCACGATGCTCATGTCGTCGCGGCAGGCGTCGAACACGGTCGGCTCGACGAAGAAGCCCGCGCCGAGCGCGCCCCGCGTCACCCGCTGCCCGCCGATCAGCACGCGCGCGCCCTCCGCGCGACCGCGCTCGATGTGGCCGAGCACCTTGTGCATGTGCTGCTCGCTCACGAGCGCGCCCACCTGCGTCGCCGGATC
Organism: Pseudomonadota bacterium; assembly: GCA_021779875.1. Taxonomy (GTDB): domain Bacteria; phylum Pseudomonadota; class Gammaproteobacteria; order Steroidobacterales; family Steroidobacteraceae; genus Bog-1198. The sequence continues at coordinate 468 of JAJXZV010000012.1, read as the reverse complement.
GAGCGGATCGCCGATGCGCATGGCGGCGACCCGGCCGAGGAGCTTCTCGAGGAACGCGGCCTTGATCGAGCGGTGCACGAAGACGCGCGTGGCATTCGAGCAGACCTGTCCGGAGGAGTAGAAATTCGCGAGCAGCGCGCCGGACACGGCGTTGTCGAGCTTCGCGTCCTCGAAGACGATGAGCGGCGACTTGCCGCCGAGCTCCAGCGTCACGTGCTTGAGCGTCGCCGCGCCGTCGCGCATGACCGCCTTGCCCGTGCCGACCTCGCCGGTGAGCGAGACTTTGCGGATCAGCGGATGGCCCGTCAGCAGGCGACCGGTGTCGGCGAACCCTTGAACCACCTGGAACACGCCCTCGGGGAGCCCCGCCTCGAGAAAGATCTCCTCGAGCTTGACGGCGGTCAGCGGCGTGAGCTCCGCCGGCTTGAAGATCATCGCGTTGCCGCAGGCGAGCGCCGGCGCCGCTTT
>JAJXZV010000353.1 GCA_021779875.1 Pseudomonadota bacterium | reverse complement strand
CAAGAACAAGAGCAAGGTGCTGCAGAAAATCTATGTCAGCCCGACCCTGGTGGAGTTCCGTCCGCCACCGTCCATCGCGCGTGACGCCGGCACCGCGTTCGCCGAGAACGACCGGCTGCACGCGGCCGAGGCGATCGCGCTCGACCGGATCGAGGGGCCCGAGGATGTCATCCTCGACCGACACGACAATCTCTACACCGTCAACCGCAACGGCTCGATCATCCGCTTCCTGGCGCCGGACTACGAAGCGCGGGAGGAATTCGCCCGGATCGGCGGACGACCGCTGGGCATGGCCATGGATCGCGACGGGAACATCATCGTCTGCGTCGCCGGCATGGGGGTCTACGGGGTGCGGCCGGACCGCGCGGTGTTCAAGGTGACGGACGAGACCAACCGCTCCTGGCTGCGCCTGAAGGACGACAGCCGGCTCTACCTCGCGGACGATCTGGATATCGCACCCGACGGCAAGATCTATTTCAGCGAGGCGACGATCCGCTACGACCTCGCGGACTGGGCCCTGGACGGCTTCGAGGGCCGCGGAAACGGCCGCCTGATCTGCCACGACCCGGCCACCGGCAAGACCCGGACGATCCTGAAGAATCTCACCTTTCCCAACGGCGTCTGCCTCGCCCATGACGGCCGCGCGGTGCTCTGGGTCAGCACTTGGCTGTGCCGCATCTACCGCTACTGGCTCACCGGCGAGAAGGCCGGCACCAACGAGCTGCTGGTAGACAACCTCCCCGGCTATCCGGACAACATCAACCGTGCCTCCGATGGCTGCTACTGGCTCGCCCTGGTCGGCATCCGCTCCCCGGCCTACGATCTGGCCATGGCCGACCCCGGCTTCCGGGTGCGGATGGTGAAGCAGATCCCACCCGATGAATGGCTGTGCCCGGGCATCAATTTCGGCTGCATCCTCAAGTTCGACGACAGCGGCACGGTGCGTGAATCGCTGTGGGACCCGGGCGGGCGCTCGCACCCGACGATCACCTCGATGCGCGAACACAAGGGCCATCTCTATATCGGCGGGCTGGAGAACAACCGCATCGGCCGCCTCCGTCTGCCGGACGCCGATCCGGACTGGACCAGCTGGAACAGCTACTGGGGCCAGGCCGGCGCCACGGCGCCGAGCCGGGCCGGGCTGGAGCGGGTGGGCTGATGGCGCTGCTGCGCGACATCGTCGATGCTGTCTTCTTCCCCAGCCGGGACGTGCACGGCATTCCGGTGCTGGACGGCGCCTACTCCCCGAACCTGCGGCTGGAACAGGCGCGGACCCTGGGGGCGCCGATCGCCGCCCCGGACGATCTCGCCGCCGGCCCGGACGGGGCCCTCTACATCTCCAGCGGCAGCCTCATCCTGCGCTGCGCGGGACCCGACTTCGCCGAGCGCGCGGTGTTCGCGGAGCTGGAGGCGCCGGCGGGCGCGCTGGCATGGACCCCGGACGGCCGCCTCCTCGCCGGCGTCTCCGGCCATGGCATCCGCGCCTTCACCGCCAATGGCCGCCCCGCCGGCGGGCTCGCGACCATCGGCGGCGGCACCATCGGCGGCGGCCCTCTCGCCTGCCCGCTCTCGATCGTCGCCGCGCGCGACGGCCGCATCTTCGCAACCGACGGCTCGCGCCACAATGCGCCGGAGCGGTGGCTGACGGATCTGATGGAGAACCGGCCAGCCTCCGGCCGGCTCATCGTCTGCGACGCGGATCTGGGCGGGGCGCGGGTGATCGCCGACGGGCTCGCCTGGCCCTACGGTCTGGCGCTGACGCCGGACGAGCGCGAGGCGCTGGTCACCGAGGCCTGGACCCACGCGCTCGCCGCCATCATGACGGATGCGGGCCGGCCGGCGGCGCGGCGGGTGCTGGTCCATAATCTCCCCGCCTACCCGGCGCGGATCGCGCCCGCTTCGGGCGGCGGCTACTGGCTGGCGCTGTTCGCGCCCCGCGCGCAACTGACCGAGTTCGTGCTGCGCGAGCGCCGGTTCCGCGAGAGGATGCTCGCCGAGGTGCCGCCCGAGCTCTGGATCGGCCCATCCCTGGCCGCGCATTTCAACTATCGCGAGCCGACCCAGATCGGGCGGATCAAGAAGCTCGGCATCCAGAAGCCATGGGCGCCGGCCCGCTCCTACGGGCTCGTCGCCCGCCTCGATGCCGCGGGGGACGCGGTGGAGAGCTTCCACAGCCGCGTCGCCGGCGCGGTCCACGGCATCACCGCGGTGCGCGCCGTGGGCGGGCGCGTGCTCGCGCTCTCCAAGGGGAACGACAAACTGGTCGAGCTTCCCACCTCATCGGCCGTTCGGGACATATGATCATGCCGTCAGCAGGACCAGATCCGTCGGGCGCGCCCTTGTTGCGGATCGTCAGGGGCAGCAAGGTCTATGGCGGCGTGCACGCCATCCGGGAGGTCGATTTCGATCTGCGCGCCGGCGAGATCCATGCCCTGCTCGGCGAGAACGGCGCCGGCAAGTCGACCTTGTGCAAGGCGATCGCCGGGGCGATCACGCTGACCTCGGGCGAGTATTTGATCGACGGCAAGAGCGTCGCCTTCGCCTCGCCCGGCGATGCGCTCAAGGGCGGCGTGGCGATGGTGTACCAGGAGACGAGCCTGGTGCCGTCGATGACGGTGGCGCAGAATCTGCAGCTCGGGCATGAGAAGTTCTACACCGTGTTCCGCAGGCTCAACATCAGCGCCCAGCAGTCCCAGCAATCGCTGAACTTCCACGTCGACCCGCTGGCCCTGGTCGAGACACTGGGCACCGCCAAGCGGCAGATGGTCGAGATCGCCCGCGCCGCCCGCTACAATGCCCGCGTCATCGTCTTCGACGAGCCGACCGCGAGCCTCACGCCGGAGGAGATCCAGCATCTCTTCCATCTGCTCCAGCGGCTGCGGGAAAGCGGCGTCGGCATCATCTTCATCTCGCACGCGCTGGAGGAGGCGCTGCGGATCGCAGACCGGATTACGGTTCTGCGCGACGGCAGGCTGATCGCCACCCGTGCGGCGGCCGAGCTCGACCGGGCGCAGCTGGTGCGCATGATGGTCGGGCGCGAGGTGTCGCGCTCCCATTACGCCACCGTCGAGACCGCGGCGGCGGAGAGCCCGGCCGCACCGGTTCCCCCGCCTGCCCTTGCAGAGCCCGCCGCCATCGCCGCCGCCCCGGCGCGGCGCGAGAAGGTGCTCTCGGTCGAGAACGTGACCATGGGCGGGGTCGTCAAGAACATGTCCTTCTCCGTCCATGCCGGGGAAGTCGTCGGCATGGCCGGGCTGATCGGCGCCGGCCGCACCGAGGTCGCGCATATCATCTGCGGGGCGCGCAAGCGGAACTTCATCCGCGGCGGCATGATCTACCTGCGCGGCCGACCCGTGCGCTACCGCGTGCCGCGCCAGGCGATCAACGACGGCATCGTCTACATCACCGAGGATCGCAAGCAGGACGGGTTCTTCGAAACCATGACGGCCGACGACAACATCTATCTCGGCCATCTCGCCTCCAGAACCGGACGGCGCTGGCTGTTCTCGAAGGCCGAGCGCAAGCGCATCGCCGATCATTGGGTGCAGGCACTCGGCATTTCCGCCCTGAAGCGCAGCCTCAACATCATCGAGTATTCGGGCGGCAACCAGCAGAAGGTGGTGGTCGCGAAATCGCTGGCGCAGGACCCGCTGCTGGTGATCTTCGACGAGCCGACGCGCGGCGTCGATGTCGGCACGATCCCGCAGATTCACGCCGCGATCCGCGATCTCGCCCGGCAGGGCAAGGCGGTGATCGTGATTTCTTCGTATCTGCCGGAGATCCTCGCCATCTCGGACCGCATCCTGGTCGCCCGCGGCGGGCGCATCGTCGAGGAGATTCCGGCCGCGGAGGCGACCGAGGACAAGATCATGTACGCCGCGATCCATTGAGCGCACGCCGATCCCGCGCCCGCCCCCATTTTCCGCTGTGAGGCTCACGATGTTCGAGGAATCCGCCAAGGTCGCCGCGCTCAGGCCCCGCCTGCTCGCCTTCATGGACGAACACATCTATCCGAACGAACAGCGCCATCTCTGCGAATCGATCGAAGGCGGGCCATGGGCGGTGCAGCCGGTGATCGAGGAACTGAAGGCCAAGGCGCGGGCCGAAGGATTGTGGAACCTGTTCCTTCCGGACTTCGAACATGGCGCCGGACTGACCAACCTGGAATACGCGCCGCTGTGCGAGATCATGGGCCGCTCCACGCTGGCGCCGGAAGTCTTCAACTGCAGCGCGCCGGATACGGGGAACATGGAGGTGCTCGCCCGATACGGCACCGCCGAGCAGAAGCAGCAATGGCTCGAACCCCTGCTGGCCGGACGCATCCGCTCCGCCTTCGCGATGACCGAACCGGCGGTGGCATCGAGCGACGCCACCAATATCGAGAGCTCGATCCGCCGTGAGGGCGATGTCTACGTCATCAACGGGCGCAAATGGTTCACCACCGGGGCCACAGATCCGCGCTGCCGCATCCTCATCTTCATGGGCAAGACCAACCCCGCGGCCGAGCGGCACCGGCAGCAATCGATGATCCTGGTGCCGCTGGACACGCCGGGCGTCGAGGTGATCCGGCCGCTGCCGGTGTTCGGCTTCTATGGCGTCCCGGACCGCGCCTCGGAGGTGCATTTCACCGATGTGCGTGTTCCCGTCAGCAACATCCTGCTCGGCGAGGGCAGCGGCTTCGAGATCGCCCAGGGCCGGCTCGGGCCCGGCCGCATCCATCATTGCATGCGGCTGATCGGCCTGTCGGAGCGGATGCTGGCGCTGATGTGCCAGCGCACGGCGGGCCGCATCGCCTTCG
>JAJXZV010000008.1 GCA_021779875.1 Pseudomonadota bacterium | reverse complement strand
ATAGTGCCCGTTGCCCTGGGTGAACAGCCGGAACGTGTCGATGAAGCCGGCATCGACGAAGTTCTGGAAACCCTGCCGCTCCTCGTCGGTGAACCCCTTCTTGCCGCGGTTCGGCTTCGGGTTCGCAAGATCGAGCTCCGTGTGCGCGACGTTCAGGTCGCCGCAGAAGATCACGGGCTTGGTCTTCTCGAGCATCTTGCAGTAGGCGAGAAACGCCGGATCCCAGTGTTTGAAGCGCAGCGCCAGGCGCGACAGGTCCTCCTTCGCGTTCGGCGTGTACACCGTGACCACGTAGAACGCCGGGTATTCGGCGGTGATGACCCGCCCCTCCTCGGCGCTGTCGCGCTCGAGCTCGTCGGCGAACGCATAGCGCTTGGCAAACTGGTGGGGGAAGCCGTTGACCACCCCGAGCGGCTTGGCCTTCGAGAAGATCGCGGTGCCGGAATAGCCCTTGCGCACGGCCGAGTTCCAGTATTCGTGGTAATCCGGCAGGTCGATGACCACCTGGCCGCGCTCGGCCTTGGTCTCCTGGAGGCACAGGATGTCGGGCCGGTGGCCGTCGAGGAACGCCTGCAAGGTGCCCTTCTTGAGCACGGCGCGGATGCCGTTGACGTTCCAGGAATAGATCTTCATCGACCGGTACTCGGCGCGCCACCGCAGTGTGCGGCACTGCGCATATTGCACCAAGGCGCCGCCCTCCCGCCATCAAGTCGCCGGGGGGTCCGGCCGATAACCCGGCGTGACGACCGGCCACCGCGAGGAGCTCCATGCCGCTACTAGTCTTCCGCACCGTGCACAACCACAACGAGCAGGCGGTCTTCGATCTCATCGAGGCCGAGGCGGCGCGCCAACCCGATTTCGCCGGGCAGCCGGATCTGCTCGCCGACGTCGCCTGCGTGGCGCTCAACGCGCTGCCGCCGCGATACATCCGTCATTCGATCGACATGAGCTTCTACATGACCGACCAGGAGCGCCTCGCGCTCGAGTCCGGCGTGACCAATGCGGTCCGCTCCGCATTCGCCTTCGTGCGCTCGCGCATGGGCCAGCGCGACGCCGGCTGAGCGCCGGGCGGGCCGCCGCTCAGTCCTCGTCCACGCCCGCCGGCACGGTGTGCGGCTCGAGGCGGACGTCGAGGGCGCCCGCGTGCGCGGCGCCCAGACGGCGGTTCAGCGCCGGCACGGTGGCGGTCTCCAGGCGTAGCCAGCGCCGCTCCAGCGGCGCGAATTCCGCCTCGAGCCGGGACGCCGCATCGACCTGCGCCGTGGTGGGCCGCGCGTCGGCCTGGCCGACCTGCTCGTACAGCCCCGCGATCGCGCCCGCGAGCGCATCCAGGCCCCGCTCCTCGTCCTTCTCGTCCTTCTCGTCCTTCCCGGCCTGCTCGCGGCCGTCGAGCAGCTCCGCGATCTGCCGCGAGAGACTCGCGAGGTCGCGGCCCAGGGAGGCCGGGGCGGCTTTGACCCGCGCCTCGGCCTGCTCGCGAATCGACCGGGCCCGCAGGGCCGCGCCGGCGCTGCGCTCGAGCAGCTGCGCGAGCCCGCGCTGCGCCTCGAACAGCCGCGCGAGATCCTCGGGCGTCGCGGCGACGCGCGGATCCATGCGTACGGTGAGCGGCGCCGTCGAGACCCGGCCGTCGACCGTCAGACGCACCCGGTACTCGCCGGCCGGCGCCAGCGGACCCTGCGGCACGCGCGGCGTGGCGTGCGGCACCGCCGAGATCGGGTACTCGTAGCGCAGGGCGAGCGGCGGCGCATAGCGCAGGTCCCACACCCAGCGATGCAGGCCGGGCGTGTCGGGCAGGCGCAGCGGCGGCGCCATCCAGTAGGTGGGAATCAACTGCCGCTCGGAATCGCCGCCGCCCGGCGGCGGATCCTCGTCGGTGTACCGGCGCACGGTCTCGCCCCGGGCATTCTCGATCTCGAGCGTCACCCGGTGCGCGGCGCCGGCGGGCAACGCGTAATCGATGGGCGCGCCGTCCGGCGGATTCTGCGCGGCCGGCTCGTCGATGGGCAGCGGCGTATCGGTGTTGGTGCTGCGCCGGACCCGATAGGCCGCGGCCGGCGTGAACAGCATCGCGCCGCCCTCATCGCGCACCCGGTCGAGTTCGCGCAGCGGCGCCATGTCGTCGAGGATCCAGAATCCCCGGCCGTGCGTGGCCACGATCAGGTCGTCGCCCTGGATCCACAGGTCGCGCATCGAGGTGCTCGGCAGGCCGTACTGCAACGTGCGCCAGTGCTCGCCGTCGTCCAGCGAGAACCACACGCCGCTCTCGGTGCCGGCGAACAGCAGGCCGGGGCGCAGCGGATCCTCGCGCACCGTATTGACCGGCGAGTCCCCGGGCAGCCCGGCGGTGATCGCCTGCCAGGAGGCGCCGCCGTCGTGGGTCCGGTACACGTAGGGCCGGCGGTCGTCGACCCGGAACCGGCTCACCGAGACGTAGGCCGTCCGATCGTCGAAATGCGACGCGCTGATCTGGGTCACCTTGCTCCAGGGCCCGACCCCCGGGGGCGTGATCGGCGACCAGGTCGCGCCGTGGTCGCGCGTGATCCACAGCAGACCGTCGTCGGTGCCGGCCCACAGCGTGTTCACGTCGTGGTACGAGGGGGCGAGCGAGTAGACGGCGCCGCGCCGCTTGGCGGCCGCCGCCTTCGGCAGCGGCTCGAGCGAGGCGGGCTGCCCGGTGTGCTCGCGGGTCAGGTCCGGGCTGATCGCGCGCCAGTTCGAGCCGCCGTCCACGGTCTCGAACACGACGTTGGCGGCGTAGAACAGGCGCCGCGGATCGACCGGCGAGAACAGCAGCGGCTCGGTGCGGTCGGCGCGGAACGCGCGCCCGCGGACCGGGATCGGGGTGACGTTCTGCACCTGTCCGGTCAGCGCATCGTATTTCGAGACCTCGGTGCGGCCGGCGCCGTAGATCAGGTTCGGATGCAGCGGGTCCGGGGCGGCGTAGCCGTATTCGATGATGCCCGCCGGATGCCAGTCCCGGAAGGTGATCGAGCCGTCGTTGCCGCGGCTCGAGATGCAGACGGACCCGCTCTCCTGCTGGGCGCCGCACACCCGGTAGGGAAACTCGTTGGTCGCCGCCGCGTGATACAGCTGCGCGGTCGGCTGGTTGTACCACGAACTCCAGCTCGCCCCGCCGTTGACGCTCACGACCGCGCCCTGGTCGCCCACCAGGAGGATGATGCGCGGGTCGATCCCGTTGATCCACAGGTTCTGGTAGTCGTCCCCGCCGGGCGCGCCGCGCAGGCTGGTCCAGGTCTTGCCGCCGTCGAGCGAGCGGCAGGTGACGATGCTCGCGCTGTAGACCACGTCCGGATTCTTCGGATCGACCCGCGGCACCGGCAGATCGCCCCCGCCGATCTTCATCGCCGGCCGCGGATCGTCGGTCGCCCGGCGCCAGCTCTCCCCGGCGTCGTCCGACCGGTAGAACCCGAGCCCTTCGTCCGAGCCGTAGGCGCCTCTCGCCATGGTCGAGGCCGTGGCGTACAGGCGCCGCGGATCGCTCGCCGAAACGGTCACCTGGATCTGCACCAGGTGCTCGGGCAGTCCGCGGGTCAGGGGTCGCCAGGTCTCGCCGCCGTCGGTCGACTTGAACAGCCCGCCATGCCTGCCGTCATACTGATTGTCGTCCTCCCACGGGCCGAGACGCGACTCGCTGAGCGCCGCGTAGACCACGTTCGGATTCCGCGGGTCGATCGCGACGTCCGATCCGCCGGTGTTGCGATCCACGTAGAGCATCTTGCGCCAGCTGCGGCCGCCGTCGGTCGAGCGGAAGATGCCGCGCTCCTCGTTCGGCCCGTAGGGATGGCCGAGCACCGCCGCGAACAGCCGGTCGGGGTCGCGCGGATCGACGGCGAGCGCGGGAATCTGCTGCCCGTCGCGCAATCCCAGGTGGACCCAGGTCCGGCCCGCATCCGCGGACCGGTAGATGCCGTCACCCACGGACAGATCCGGCCGGTGCAGGCCTTCGCCGCTGCCCACGTAGAGCACCCGCGGGTCCGAGGGCGCGACCGCGATGGCGCCGATCGACTGCGTCGGCTGCCCGTCGAAGATCGGCGCCCACGTGCGGCCGTAGTCCTCGCTCTTCCACACCCCGCCGTCGACCGGACCGACGTAGAAGACGTTCGGCTCGCCGTCGACGCCCGCCGCCGCGCGCGTGCGCCCGCCGCGGTACGGTCCGATCGACCGCCATGTCAGCGCCGGCGACTCGCCCGCGTCCGCGGGGTACGCGCCGTTCGCGGCGGCCACGGCGGCGAGCGCCCCGAGGATCATCCCGTAGGGGTGGCGGCGCGGCGGCATGGCGGACTCCTCGAGCGGTGGCGAAGGCGCGAGTATAACGGGCCGCGCGAGCCGGCTCAGTCGATGATGCGCGGGGTCGGGATGGGGACCACGAAACGGCAGCCCCACTCGCGCACGAAGGCCATCTGGGCGGTGATCTCCTCGCGCAGGTTCCAGGGCAGGATGAACAGGTAATCCGGCCGCGTGCGCGCGATCATCTCGGGCGGATGGATCGCGATCCGCGCGCCCGGGGTGAACTTGCCCTGCTTGTAGGGGTTGCGATCGACCGTGTAGTCGAGGAAATCGGTGCGGATGCCGCAGTAGTTGAGCAGCGTGTTGCCCTTGCCCGGGGCGCCGTAGCCCACCACGCGCTTGCCCGCGCGTTTCAGCCCGATGAGAAACTCCAGGATGTCCCGCTTGGTGGCCTTGACCCGCTCCTCGAAGCCCAGATACGCCTCGATCCGGTCCGGCGAACGCGACACCCAGGCGAGAAACTTGCGCTGGTCAGCGGCCGTCGCACCATCAT
>JAJXZV010000027.1 GCA_021779875.1 Pseudomonadota bacterium | reverse complement strand
TGAGGTCCGAGAAGCGCCCGGTCTGCGGGAGCGCGATCCGGAAATTCTCCCCCGTGCGCTCCTCCGCGAGCAGCACGGCGGAATTGGCCCCGTCGAACAGCACGCTGGTCACGCGTCCCCGGTGCCGCGGCTGGCCGGCCGGCAGCTCGTCCGGATCGCGCGCGAGGGCGGCCGCCTCCGGCCGCACGAAGGCCTCGACCGCGTCGCCGACGGCGAATTCGCCGCCCCGCCGCGCCCGGATGGCCCAGCCCGCGGCGGTGGTCACCTCGATCGAATCGCCGTCGCGGCGGGTGGCGCGTCCGGCGATGCGGTTGTTGGCGCCGACGAACGCCGCCACGAAGGGCGTGTGCGGACGGTAATAGAGGTCCTGAGGGGTCCCGATCTGCTCGAAGCGGCCCTGATTCATGACCGCGACGTGATCCGAGAGCACCAGCGCCTCCGATTGATCGTGCGTGATGTACACGAACGTGGTGCCGAAGTCCGCCTGCAGCTGCTTCAACTCGATCTTCATGTGCTCGCGCAGCTTCAGGTCGAGCGCGCCGAGCGGCTCATCGAGCAGCAGCAGCGTCGGCTCGAGCACGAGGCTGCGGGCGATCGCCACGCGCTGCCGCTGGCCGCCGGAAAGCTCGTCCACCCGTTTCGACCCGGCCGCGGCGAGACCGACGCGCTCGAGCATCGCCTGGCTGCGCCGGCGGCGCTCGGCGCGCGGCATGCCCCGGCGGGCGAGTCCGTAGGCGACGTTCTCCTCGACGCTCATCATCGGGAACAGCGCGAGCTGCTGGAACACCATGTTCACGGGGCGCCGATTGGGCGCGACGCCCCGCATGCTGCGCCCGCCGATGGCGATGTCGCCGCCGTCGGGCGCGATGAAGCCGGCGATCATGCGCAGCAGCGTCGTCTTGCCGCAGCCGGACGGCCCGAGGATGGAGAAGAAGCTGCCGTGGCTCACGGTGAAGGACAGCGAGTCCACGGCCACGTGGGCGCCGAAGCGCTTGACGACGTCGACGGCGCCGAGGTCGACGCCTGCCGGCCCGGCGGTGCTCAATTGGCGGCCTTGATGCGGTCGAGCACCTTGCCCTCCATCTCCTCCAGCCCCGGCGGGATCGCCGGGTACCAGTGGATGGCCTTGACGGCGGCGTCGGGAAAGCTCGCCGCGAACTGCGCCTTGAGCCGCGGGTCCACGTACGGCCCCGTGTTCACGGCGGCGGAGAAATTGCCCACCGAACGGATGACGCGCGCCGCGTTCTGCGGCCGCATGGTGAAATTGATCCAGGCGTAGGCCGCCGCCTCGTTGCGGCCGCGGGCCGGCAGGGCGAAGGTGTCCAGCCAGCCGAGCGCCCCGGAGCGCGGCACCACGTAGCGGATGTCGGGATTCTCGCGATTGAGCGTCCAGCCGCCGGTGTCCCACATCATGGCCGCGGCCAGCTCACCCGAGCGGATGCCGTTCAGCAGCTGATCCTTGTTGTCGTAGAAGAACTTGAAGTTCGGCTTGCAGGCGATGATCTTGGCGCCGACCTCGTCCATGAGCGCCTGGTAGGCGCGCGGGTTGCCGTACAGCGCGAACGGGTCCCTGCCCATGCCGAAGGCGAAGGCCATCAGGGCAGGGCGGCGCAGGCGGATCGAGGTCCGGCCCTTCAGATCGGGCCGGCACAGGTCGAGATAGTCCGTGACGGTGGCCAGGCGGCCGTTGACCACCATGCCGTCCGTGCCCCAGAGATAGGGCAGCGCGTACACCTTGCCGTCCAGCGAGGCGTTGCGTTTGACGACTTCGAGCAGGGCGGGCTGGAATTGCTCGACCTTGATCTTCGCGAGATCGATGGGCCGGTAGATGCCGAACTCCCGCTGCACGGCGACGATGCGGTCCTGGGAGGGCTGCGCGAGGTCGTAGCCGGCGCCGCCGGTGGCGCGCAGCTTGGAGATCATCTCCTCGTTGTTGGAGAGCGTGACCTCGACGTCGATGCCCGTCTCCTGCTTGAAGGCGGCGACCAGGTCCGCGGGCACGTAGTCCGCCCAGGTGATGATGCGCAGCTTCTGGCCGTCGGCGAACGCGTGGCCGGCGCCGAGCGCCAGCATCAGCGCCCCCAGAAGCCACCGGTATTTCCTCATCGCGCCTCCCCGCTGACGGCCATGGTGAGCGCAAGGCTAGCACGTCACCGGAACGCGTCGCGAATCGCGGTGATGCGCGACTCGGCATCCTCGAGCAGCGACAGGCAGGTCTCGTGGGTCAGGCCCGCGCTCAGGAACGCGTTGATGCCCTCCGTCGCGATGGCGCGCGGTGGCGGCGCGCGCAGCGAATCGGCGAGCACCAGGCTCGCGATCAGCACGTCGGTGAGCGTGGCCTGGTGCTTCCAGCGCCGCTCGTAGTCGCGCTGGTCGCCGACGGCCTCGCACATCTCCTCGGCGAAGCCCCAGTTCTGCAGCACGGCCTTGCCGATCGAGGCCTGCCAGCCGCGCACCAGATCGAGACAGGAGCCATCCGGCCCGAGGTCGGGCAGCGTGCCGATGCCGCGCACCAGGATGTATAGGCTCCCGATCCCGTGCAGCAGGCCCGTGAGGAAGGCCGCCTCCGGATTCACCTTGGCGCGCTTGGCCACCAGCTGGCAGAGGCAGGCGGCGGCGATGCTGTCGCTCCAGAGCTCGGACAGGCTCTTGGCGATGGAGCGCAGCGAGGCGTCGCCCTGCACCTGCTGCAGGGCGTAGGACATCGCGATGCTCCTCACCATCTGGTAGCCGAGGCGGGTGACCGCCGAGCGCAGGTCGGTCACCGGCTTGCCGGCGGTGTTGAACGCGGCCGAGTTGGCCGTCTGCAGCAGGCGCGCCGCCAGGCGCGGCTCGAGCCCCACGACGGCCACGGCCTGTTCGGCCGTGGTGTGCGGATCGTCGAGCGACTTGCTGATGCGTACCACCACGTCGGGGAAGCACGGCAGGTCGACCGTGCCTTCCGACAATTCGGCGGCGAGGCGTTGCAGGAACGCGAGGGCGCCGGCCCGCTCCTCGGGATTCACGTGGCCGGCGTCCCCGCCGCGGGGCGCATCAGAACGAGTAGCCCACGGCCAGCACGAGCGCCTGCGGACCGAAGTTGATGTCCGTGGTGCGAATCACGCCCGCGGTGTCCGCGGTCAGCTTGGACTTGAGCTGCGACACGGAGTACGAGCCGTACATGCTCCAGTGCTTGTCCATCCTGTAGCGCACGCCGGCGGTGGCGGCCGGACCCACCGAGGAGGTCAGCGACAGGCGGGTCGGCCCGCCGGTCGCGGCATTGCCCTGCGCCGTGGAGGTGCGATCGTAGAACACCGTGTAATTGACCCCCACGCCGAAGTACGGCTGGAAGGGCGAGCTCTCGCTCGCGAACTTGTACTCGAGCAGCACGGTGGGCGCGATCCAGCGGGCGGTGGCGATCACCTGCCCGGAATAGGGCACGGAGCCGAGCGAGGAGATGCCCTGGCCCTGGGTCTTGGTGAGCGGCGGCCAGCCGGTGGCGAGCTCGACGTCGAACTTCGAGGACAGGCGCCGCACGTAGGCGAGGTACAGCGTCTGGAAGTCCTCCACGTTCAGATTGGTGCCGGCCGGCACGTACGGGCCGGTGATGTCCGGCGCCTTCGTGTGCGGGAACACGGCGTACATGCCGAGACCCACGGTGTTGCTCGGTACGCCGTCATCCGCGGCGAACGAGGTGATCGATTGCAGCAGCATTCCCAGGCAGAAGGCTGCGGCCAACCGGGTGCGCGTCTTGATGTTGGACATGGCGTTTCCCTCAGAATTGGCCGAAGAAGCTACGGGCGGCCGCGGCGCAGAACGGCGCCACCGCGGAGTGATAACCTTGCACCAGCAGCTGTTCGGCCGCGGCCGCCGACAGGCCGCCGCCGGCGGTGGACTGGTAGTAGGCGAGCAGCGCCGCCTGGCTGTCCTGGAAGCCGGTCTGCACGGCCGCGAACGGCCCCGCGGGCGGCGCATTCACGTCGAGCACCGTCACCAGGCCGGCGGGCAGCGCGGCCCAGAAGGCGGCCATGGTGCCGGTGTTCACGCTGAAGAAGACCGTCGGATCCTGATCGCCGCCGCACAACAGCGTGGGCGAGCGCGGCGCCCAGCCGCCGTTGCGCAGGTCGTTCACGTAGAAGGCCTGACGCAGCGTCTGGGTGGGCATGACGGCCGCCAGCGGCACCCCGGCCTTCGGCGTCGGCACCGAGCCGTCGGGATTGGTGGCCGCGTCGATGGCGTAGCTCACCCGGTAGGTGTTGTTGATCAGGTAGGGCGTGCCGAAGCCCAGGGCGAACAGCGGCGTGAGCGGATCGGCCGGATTGCTCGGCACGGCGAGCGCCGCGGTCAGCTCCGCCGACAGCGTCGCCTGACCGGGGATGTTCACCACGGGCGTCGTGCTGTCGAACAGCGCCGTCTCGGGCAGCTGCCCGTTCGCGAACAGGGTCGCCAGAGGCGTCACGCTCGGCAGCAGCGTGTCGATGCCATTCGCGTAGGTCGCCGAGTACACGTCGCTCGGCGCGGCGTAGATGTTGCCGTAGGCGTGCTGGTAGGCCGTGGTCAGCAGCGGGCTGAAGACGGTCGAACCCAGGTCGACGCTGCCGAAGAAGATGGCGTCCCCGAACGCCTCGAGGGCGTACGGTCCGGACATGGGCGCGGCCGCGGTGACCGCGGCGCCCGCCGCCTGCATGGCGCGCAGCGTCGCCATCGCGACGTAGCCGCCCTCGGAATAGCCCGTGATGAACAGCTTGCCGCTGTCGCTGGTCGCCGCCGCGTGCCTGTTCGGCGGTCTGCCGATCTGCACCGCGAGCGCATCGATCATCTCGTCCGATTGCTG
>JAJXZV010000440.1 GCA_021779875.1 Pseudomonadota bacterium | reverse complement strand
TGGGACGCTTCGCGCCGTACTTGGAACGGCCCTGACGACGATCGTTGACGCCGGCGCAGTCGAGCGCGCCGCGCACGGTGTGATAGCGCACGCCGGGCAGATCCTTGACGCGGCCGCCGCGGATCAGCACCACCGAGTGCTCCTGCAGGTTGTGGCCTTCGCCGCCGATGTAGCTCGACACCTCGTAGCCGTTGGTCAGGCGCACGCGGCACACCTTGCGCAGCGCCGAGTTCGGCTTCTTCGGCGTCGTCGTGTACACACGCGTGCAGACGCCGCGCTTCTGCGGCGAGGCCGCCAGCGCCGGCACCTTGGACTTCCAGGCGGGCTCGTTGCGGCCGGTGCGAATCAATTGGGTCGTCGTCGCCATAAATACCTTAAATTGAGAGAGCCGCCCGGAGCGGGAGACCCGTTGCTAAAACCGTAAATGAGGCCGGACGCCTATAGCAGCCCCGGCGACAAAGGCCGGCGATTGTAGGAACGGGCAGCCCCAGTGTCAAGGTGACTGCTGTGTTGCAGCAATCGGCTCCCCGCCCCGGACGACGCCGACGCACGGGTTCGCACCGAGGCCGTAACAGAGTTCGGCCGGCCGCTCCACCCGCCACAGGGCGAAGTCGGCCCGCTTGCCGGGCTCCAGCGTGCCGCGATCGTGCGCCAGCCCGAGGGCCCGCGCGGCGTGGCGGGTCGCCCCGGTCAGCGCCTCGAGCGGCGTGAGACCGAACAGGGTGCACGCCATGTTGAGCGCGAGCAGCAGCGACACGCAGGGCGAGGTCCCCGGGTTGCAGTCGGTCGCGACCGCGAGCGGCACGCCCGCCCGGCGCAGCAGGGGCACCGGCGGCGGCGCGGTCTGGCGCAGCGTGTAATAGGCGCACGGCAGGAGCACGGCCACAGTGCCCGACGCCGCCATCGCCGCGGCGCCCGCCTCGCTCACGTATTCCAGGTGATCGGCGGACAGCGCCCCGAACCGGGCCGCGACTTCCGCCGCCCCGAGGTCGCTCAACTGTCCCGCGTGCA
Organism: Pseudomonadota bacterium; assembly: GCA_021779875.1. GTDB lineage: Bacteria > Pseudomonadota > Gammaproteobacteria > Steroidobacterales > Steroidobacteraceae > Bog-1198. Next base: position 3,804 of record JAJXZV010000440.1, on the reverse strand, counting down.
CGTGCGCCGGGATCCCGAGCGCCCGCGCCGCGCCGAGCAGGCGGGCCGTCTCGGCGGCCGTGAAGGCGATGTGTTCGCAGAAGGCATCCACCGCATCGATCAGGCCGGCCGCCGCCAGCGACTCGAGCCAGGGGCCGCAGACCTCGGCGACGAAGCCGTCGCGATCGTGCCGCCGCTCCTCCGGCAGCGCGTGCAGGCCGAGAAAGGTGGTGCGAACCGACACCGGCACCTGCGTTTCGAGCAGGCGGGCCGCCTCGAGCAGGCGCCGCTCGGTCGCCAGGTCGAGTCCGTAGCCGGACTTCACCTCGAGGGTCGTGACCCCCTCGGCGCACAGCCGGCGCGCCCGCTCGGCGGCGCCCCGCAGCAGATCCGCCGTGCCGGCCGCGCGCGTGGCCGTCACGGTCGAGCGAATGCCGCCGCCGGCGCGCGCGATCTGCTCGTAGGAGGCGCCGTTCAGCCGCTGCTCGAATTCCGCCACGCGGCTGCCCGCGTGCACCAGGTGGGTGTGACAATCGATCAGCCCCGGCGTGAGCCACAGGCCGCCGACCTCCTCGACCGGCGCGCACCGCTCGGCCGCCAGCGACCGCGCTTCGGCCGCCGTGCCGATCCAGGCGATGCGCCCATCGCGTACCGCGACGGCACCGTTCTCGACCACCCCATAGTCCTGCGCGGCGCCGGCCAGGGTCGCGAGGTGCGCACCCGCCCAGACGCGGTCCCAGCCGGATGTCGAACTCGAAGCCACCGCGTCGCTCCTTGTGCCGCCGCTGCGCGCATGATACGGGAGGCCAGTGCAACGACACAGGGGCGGGCGCCTGCAATGATCCGACGATATCGATTCGAGGCCGCGCTGCTGCCGACCGGCTGGGCGCGCGACGTGCACATGACCGTCGACGCGGACGGGCGGATCGCGGCGCTCGCGGGCGGCGCCGCGGCAAGCGCGGCGGGCACGGCGGACGCGGCGCCTGCCGGTGCCGCCGTCGTCGCCGGCATCGCGGTGCCCGGCATGCCGAACGCCCACAGCCACGCGTTCCAGCGGGCCATGGCGGGCGCGGCGGAATTCCGCCGCTCGGATGCCGACAGCTTCTGGACCTGGCGCGACGCCATGTACGGCCTCGCCAACCGCATCGAACCGGCGGACCTCGCGGTGATCGCCGCGCAGCTGTTCGTGGAGATGCTGAAGAGCGGCTACACCTCGGTCGCCGAGTTCCACTATCTGCACCGCCGGCGCGGCGGCGAATCCTACCGGGGCACCAACGATCTGTGGCAGGCGGTCGAGGCCGCGGCGCGCGACACCGGCATCGGGCTCACCTTCCTGCCGGCGCTCTATCAGCGCGCCGATTTCGGCGATCGGCCGCTCGAGCGCGAGCAGGCGCGCTTCCGGCTCGAGACCGAGGAATTCCTGCGCGCCGTGCAGGCACGGGTCGCCGCGGGCCGCGCGCCCGCCGCCGCGGACGTCCGGACCGGCGCGGCCTTCCACAGCCTGCGGGCGGTGTCGCTCGAGGTCCTGCGCGACGCGGCGGCGGACCTGCGGCGCGCCGACCCCGCGCTGCCCCTGCACGTACACGTCGCCGAGCAGACCCGCGAGGTGGACGCCTGCCGGCAGGCCACCGGCCGGCGGCCCGTCGAGCTGCTGCTCGACACCGGGCTGGTCGACGAACACTGGTGCCTGGTGCACGCCACGCACGCCACCGCGCGGGAGCTGCGCGGCGTCGCCGCCGCGGGCGCCACCGTCTGCCTCGCCATCACCACCGAGGGCAATCTCGGCGACGGCTTGTTCGACTCGGCGCGATTCATGAGCCGGGGCGGACGCGTGTGCATCGGCTCCGACAGCCAGATCTCCGTCTCGCCCGCCGAGGAGCTGCGCTGGCTGGAATACCAGCAGCGCCTGGCCAAGCGCCGCCGGGGCGTGCTGGCCACGGACGGCGAACCGCACGTCGGCACGCGCCTCTGGACCGAGGCCGCGCGCCACGGCGCGCAGGCCCTCGGCCGCGACGCCGGGGCGCTCGCGGTGGGCCGCCTCGCCGATCTCGTGGTGCTCGATCCGGCGCACCCTGCGCTCGCCGGGGCGCCGCTCGAGCGGACGCTCGATCACCTCGTGTTCGCCGGTGCCGCCGCCGCGATCCGCGATGTCATGGTCGCCGGCCGCTGGGTCGTGTCCGGCGGCCGGCATGCCGGGGAGGAGGCGATCGCCGCGGCGTTCCGGGACCTGATGCGGCGCCTCGATTGACCATACCTGTCTATACAACTATGATGGCCGCATGCGAAAGGCCGCCGCCACCCCTGAGCCGCTGTACCTGAAGGTCAAGCGGCACATCGTCGCCAACATCCGCTCGGGCCGGTGGGGCACCGACGCCCGGGTGCCCTCGGAGAACGAACTGGTCAAGTCCTTCGGCGTCTCGCGCATGACCGCGAACCGGGCGCTGCGCGAGCTCGCCGACGAGGGCCAGCTGGTGCGCGTCGCGGGCGTCGGCAGCTTCGTCGCCGACCGCCATGCCCACGGCCATCCGCTCAAGATTCGCAGCATCGCGGAGGAGATCCGCGCGCGCGGGCACGCGCACCGCACCGACGTGGTCGCGCTCGAACGCGTGCGCGCCGACGAGGCGCTCGCGGCCCGCTTCGGCGTCGCCGTGCGCACCGAGCTGTTCGGCTCGATCCTGGTGCACTTCGAGGACGGCCGGCCCATCCAGCTCGAGGAGCGCCACGTTCTGCCGCAGCTCGCGCCGGATTACCTCGCGCAGGATTTCAGCCGCGCCACGCCCTACGATTACCTGGTGCGAGTCGCCCCCTTGCAGGAGGTCGAGCACACGCTGCGCGCCGTGATGCCCGACGAGCGCACCCGCCGGCTGCTCGAGATGCGGCGCGACGAGCCGAGCCTGCTGATCGACCGGCGCACCTGGGCGCGCGGCCGCGTCGCCTCGGTGGCGCGGCTCTTTCACCCCGGCTCCCGTTACGAACTGTCCGGCCGATTCAACCCTTGACGCCGAGGAAACCCGCCATGCTCGCCCCCGTGAACCCCCGTGTCGTCCGTGCCGCCCGCGGCACCGCCTTGAGCGCCCGCCATTGGACCACCGAAGCGCCGCTGCGCCTGCTCATGAACAACCTCGATCCCGAAGTCGCGGAGAATCCCGCCGAGCTCGTGGTGTACGGCGGCATCGGCCGCGCGGCGCGCGACTGGAACTGCTTCGACCGCATCGTCGAGACCTTGCGCACGCTCGGCGAGGACCAGACCCTGCTGGTGCAGTCCGGCAAGCCGGTCGGCGTGTTCCCTACGCACGCCGATGCGCCGCGGGTGCTCATCGCCAACTCGAACCTGGTGCCGCACTGGGCCACCTGGGAGCACTTCCACGAGCTCGACCGCAAGGGCCTCGCCATGTTCGGCCAGATGACCGCGGGCTCGTGGATCTACATCGGCAGCCAGGGCATCGTGCAGGGCACGTACGAGACCTTCGCCGAGATGGGACGCCGCCACTTCGGCGGGCGGCTCGGCGGCAAGTGGATCCTGACCGCGGGCCTGGGCGGCATGGGCGGCGCGCAGCCGCTCGCCGCCACCATGGCCGGGGCCAGCATGCTCGCGGTCGAGTGCCGCCAGAGCCGCATCGCCAAGCGCCTCGAGACCGGCTACGTCGACGTGCAGGCGGTCTCGCTCGACGACGCGCTCGCCCGGCTGCAGGAGTCCGCGCGCCGGAACCGGCCGGTCTCGGTGGCGCTGCTCGGCAACGTGGTCGACGTGCTCGAGGAGCTGCTCGCGCGCGGCATCCGCCCCGATGCGCTCACCGATCAGACCTCCGCCCACGACCCCGTGAA
>JAJXZV010000046.1 GCA_021779875.1 Pseudomonadota bacterium | reverse complement strand
TCCTCGCGGAGCGAGTCGGAACCGAAGCGGGCGAGCGCCGGCGTCGCCATGTCGGTCTGCACGCCGACCGCCATCGGCACCGACCCGCCGTTCACCTCGCCCATCGCCTCGCAGAACACGAGGCTGAAGCTCCAGTCGAGCCCGCCGCCGCCGTAGCGCTCGGGCTTGGTGATGCCGAGGAAGCCCTGCCGGCCCATTTTGCGGAACAACTCGTGGGCGGGAAAGACACCCTCGCGCTCCCACGCGTCGGTGTAGGGGTTGATTTCGGTGGCGACGAATTTCTTGACCGAGGCCGAGAGCGCCTCGTGTTCGGAGGTGAACTGCATGATTGGACTCCTGATCTACATCCGCGCGACGCCGAAACTGTTGGGGTTGAGCGGCCGCAATTCGGCCTCCCGGCAGACGGCGAGACAGAAGGCGAGGGCGCGGCGAGAATCGCGCGGGTCGATCAGCCCGTCGTCCCATAGCCGGGCGGTCGCGAACAGCGCCGTCGATTCGCGGTCGAACTGGCGCACGATCCCCGCGCTCATCTGGTCGAGCGCCGCGCGGTCGACCGGCTCGCCGCTCCGTCGTTGCTTCTCCTCGGCGACGATCGACAGCACCCTCGCCGCCTGCTCCCCGCCCATCACCGCAATCCGGTTATTGGGCCAGGCGAGCGCGAAGCGCGGATCGTAGGCGCGGCCGCACATGCCGTAATTGCCGGCGCCGAAGCTCGCGCCGATATGGAGCGTGATCTGCGGCACGCTGGCATTGGCGACCGCCTGGATCATTTTCGCGCCGTGCTTGACGATGCCGGCCTGCTCCGCCTCGGTGCCGACCATGTAGCCGGTGATGTTCTGCAGGTAGATGATCGGCGTGCCAGCCTGGCACATCAGCTGGATGAACTGTGCCGCCTTCGTCGCGCCCGCGACGTCGATCGGGCCGTTATTGCCGATCAGCGCGCAGGCCTGGCCCGCGATCTCCGCCTGTCCGCACACCGTCTGCGGCCCGTAGAGCGGTTTGAAGTCGAGGAAGTCGGACCCGTCCACCAGCCTTGCGATGACCTCGCGCACGTCGTACGGCCTGCGGTAATCGACGGGCACCACGCCGGCCAGTTCGTCGGGGCTGTAGCGCGGCTCGCGGTAGCCGCGCTCAGGGCGCAGCGGCATGCGGTCGTTCCAGCGCAGGCGGGCGACGATCTCGCGCCCGATGCGGATCGCGTCCGCATCGTTCTCCGCCATGTATTCCGCAACCCCCGACTGCGTGGCGTGCATCTCCGCGCCGCCCAGCGCCTCGTCGGTCGCGACCTCGCCGGTGGCGGCGAGCAGCAGCGGCGGGCCGGCGAGAAACACCTTGGCCCGGTTGCGCACCATCACGACATAGTCGGAGAGGCCCGGCTGATAGGCGCCGCCGGCGGTGGACGAGCCATGCACCAGCGTGATCTGCGGGATGCCGGCCGCCGACAGCCGGGCCTGGTTGAAGAAGCCGCGGCCGCCATCGACGAAGATCTCCGCCTGGTAGCGCAGATTGGCGCCGCCGGATTCCACGAGGTCGATCACCGGCAGCTTGTTGACCCGCGCGATCTCCTGCGCGCGCAGGTTCTTGCGCAGCCCCATCGGCGCGATCGTGCCGCCCTTGATCGCGCTGTCCGACGCCTTGACCAGGCAGCGCACGCCACAGACCTCGCCGATCCCGGTGATCAGCGCGCCGCCGAGCACGTTCTCCGAGCCGTCGTCGTCGTGCATGCCGAGCCCGGCGAGAGTGGACAATTCGAGCCAGGGCGCGCCCTTGTCGAGCAGCAGCGCGATGCGCTCGCGCGGCAATATCTGGCCACGCTTCTCGAACAGCGGCCGGCGCGCGGCGGAGGTGTCACGCACCTTCTGCTCCAGCGCACGGAACTGCTCGACGAGAGCGAGCATCGCCTTGCGATTGGTCTGAAAGGTCTCGCTGCGGGGATCGATGCGGGATTCGATGACGGCCATGCTACCCTTTCGCCGTGGCCGATGCGGCCCCGTATTGCCGGCGCAGCTCGTGCTTCAGCAGCTTGCCGGTGGCGTTGCGCGGCAGCGCATCCACCACCGCGATGCGGCGCGGCACCTTGAAATGCGCGAGCTTGCCCTCGCAGAACGCGGCGATTTCGGGCAGCGTGACGTCCTCGCCGGCGCGCGGCACGACGACCAATATGCCGACCTCGCCCCAATGCTCGTCCGGCACGCCGACGATCGCCAGCTCCGATACTTTCGGATGGCGGATGAGCACCTGCTCGACCTCGACCGGATAGACATTCTCGCCGCCCGAGATGAACATGTCCTTCTTGCGGTCGACGATGTAGTAGAAGCCCTCCTCGTCCTGGCGGCAGAGGTCGCCACTGTGGAACCAGCCGTTGCGGAACGCCTCTTCGGTTGCTTCCTTGCGGTTCCAGTAGCCGATGAACAGGTTCGGCCCGCGCAGCACGAGTTCGCCCACCTCGCCCCGAGGCACGTCGCGGTCCGCCTCGTCGACGATGCGCATCTTCACGTGCGTGAGGGGCTTGCCGACCGAGCCGTTCTTGCGCATGGCATCCTTCGCGGTGAGGAAACAGGCGTTCGGCGCCGTCTCGGTCATGCCGAAGCCCTCGAAGAGCTTGTGCCCGCGCGACTGGAAGAATTCGAGCACGGGCAGCGGTGTCGGTGCACCGCCGGACATCAGCGCCCGCAGCGACGACAGGTCGTAGCGGTCGAAATCGGGAAGCCTACTGATCGCCAGCCACATCGTCGGCACGAGGAACATCATCGTCACGCGCTCGGCCTCGACCGCGCGCAGCACCTCCGCCGCGTCGAAGCGCGGCTGCACGACGATGCGGGCACCCTTGTAGAGCCCCGGCAACGTATGCACGTTGAGACCGCCGATATGGAACATCGGCGCGACCGTCAGGATGACGTCCTCGCTCGACGGCGCACCCTCGCTCAGCAGCAGGTTGAACGCGTTCCACGTCGTGTTGCCGTGCGTCAGCACCGCACCCTTCGGCCGCCCGGTGGTTCCGGAGGTGTACATCATCGCATGCGGGTCGGACTGCGCGATCGGGATGCGCGGCGGCCGGTTCTGGCCGGCGGAGAGCGCCGCCTCGTACGGCTCGTCGCCCGGCATCGGCGCGGTTTCGCCGCCGATATAGAGCCCGTGCAACAGCCCCGTCTGCGCCCGCACCGGCGCGATCAGCGGCGCGAACGGCGCATGATAGACGATGACGCGGGCGCCAGAATCCTGCAGGATGAACAGCACCTCCGCCGGGCTGAGGCGGAAGTTGATCGGCAGAAAGATCGCGCCCAGCTTGGCGCAGGCGAACAGGGTCTCGATGAACGCGGCGGAGTTGAGCATCAGCGCCGCCAGCCGGTCGCCCTTGCGCAGCCCGCGGGTGGCGAGCGCGTCGGCGAGCTGGTTCACCCGCGCATCGAGGGCGCCGTAGTCGAGCCGCGCCGGCCCGTCCCCCGTCTCCGCCATGCCCGCATCGAACACCGCAGGGTCGCGCGGACGCCGCTCGGCGTGGATCTCGAGCCACTCGCCGATGCCGCCGACGTCATGGATCGCATCGCCGGTCATCGCATCCGCTCCGTCCCGCCGGCGAAAGTATCGCGCAGACGCTCGCGCAGCAGGTGTTTCTGGATCTTGCCGGTCGCCGTGCGCGGGAAGTCCTCGACCACGAGCACCGCCTTCGGCACCTTGAAGCCGGCGATGCGCGCCCGGCAATGCGCGACCAGCGCGGCCTCGTCCGGCTCGGCGCCGGGGCGCGCGATGACGGCGGCGACGACGGCCTCGCCCCAGCGCTCATGCGCGATGCCGACCACCACCGCCTCGGCCACCGCCGGATGCTCCATCAGGCAGCGCTCGACCTCGATCGAGGCGACGTTCTCGCCGCCGGTCTTTATCATGTCCTTCTTGCGGTCGGTGAACCAGACGACGCCGTCCTCGTCGATCCATGCGACGTCGCCGCTGTGGAACCAACCATCGCGGAACGCGGCGGCGGTCGCCTCCGGCTGGTTGAGGTAGCCGTTCATCACCTGCGGCCCGCGATAGACCAACTCGCCGATCGTGCCGGGCGGCAGCAGCCGCCCGTCGTCGTCCATCACCGCGGTGCGCGTCAGCACCGTCGCCGAGCCCCAGGACGCCGCCTTCGCCCACTGGTCCTCGACGCGCTGGAACGTCGTCGGCGGCGTGAACTCGGTCTGCCCGGAGCCGAGCACGACGTCGGCGCTAGGGAACAGCGCGTGCACCGCCTCGAGCCGCGCCTGCGGCATCGGCGCCATCGCGTACACGGCGCGCCGCACCGAAGACAGATCGTGCGCCCGCGTCCCCGGCTCCTGCAGCAGCGCGCCGTACATCATCGGCAGCAGGAAGATATGCGTGATCCGGTGGCGCGCGATCAGCGCCGGCACCGCCGCGGCGTCAAAGCCGGGCAGCAGCACCTGCGTTGCGCCGGTCAGCAGCGTCGGCAGCGCCATGGCATTGAGCTGCGCGCAGTGGAACAGCGGCATCACCGTGAGCATCGACGAGGCGTGGTCGAGGCGGTGGAGCAGCGCCGCCGTCAGCGCGGTCAGCGTCACCGCCAGATGGCTGGTTACGACGCCCTTCGGCTGCGCGGTGGTGCCGCTGGTGTAGAGGATCTGCACCGGGTCGCGGTCATGGACGACGACCGCGACCTCCTCCGGCGCGCCGGCGTCGAGCAGTGCCGTGAAGTCGCCGGCGCTGCGCGGCACGTCGTCCGGCGGCGCGCCGATCCACCAGATCCTCTCGAGCCCAGGCAGCAGTGCTGGCAGCGGCCGGACCAGCGCCGCGAGCGAGGACTGCGCCACCAGCACGCGCGCCCCCGCGTCGGCAAGGCAGAACGC